>CALBDR010000415.1 GCA_937927525.1 uncultured Candidatus Melainabacteria bacterium | reverse complement strand
AGCATGATTTTACTGTGAATAGGTGGGATGAAGAATGACCTATCTTGAAGCTCGAAATTCCGGCTATCCTTTTAACAGACGCAAATACAAAGATGGCTGGTATGTTCGAGACTTGCGTAGAGATATAGATTATGCTATGATGGACTTGTCCCAGAGATTCTGGAGCGAGGCTGATCTTGTTGCGGATGATTGGTGGACTCAGCCTATAGCTGAAGTGGAAAGTAAAGAGGGGGACTTATGACTAAAACATTCAATATTACCAAAAAGCTTTCTGTAACTCTTTCTACAAAACTCACGAGGTTTAACTTTGGTAATTTCACTTTAATACAAATAAATACAGATAATTTTTTAAACTACAACTTTAACATTGTTATATGCAATTGTGTGCTTAGAATAACCTATGAAAATACGAAGCAACAAGAAGCTTTGAAAAAGTTTCATAAAATCATGTCGGAATTGGAAGATGAGTAACATACACGGGTACTGTCCTCATTGTAATGCAGATTTAGACGGAGACTTGGTAATAGACTACCCTCTAAGTCAAAGCAAAACAAGGGAAGAAGCTCTTGAGTATGCCTCTTCATACTGCGGTTGGGATGAACATGGAGAGAAAAATCGCTTTAGTAGAGCGATTGGTTTATATGACATTAATAAAGACAGGACAACAGCATACCGCTGTCCTGATTGTAATAAAACTTGGGAGAGATTATGAAGCTTAAAGAACAACTAAAGCTACAAAAAAACATTGAAGTGCCTTATCATGTTTGGAGAATGTTTGGACAAAATTGTAAACTAATACTTATGGCTGGAGATCAAGCCAGTTTTGGAGAAGACTTTGGATCTTTACAAGAGCTTAGAAGTGCTATACAATGGTACGTAGAGGAACTTGGCGGTAAAGTAAAGTGGGAGAAAAAATGAACTTTAAAACAGCTTTAACAATTTTTGTGCTACTATTTCTTATGTCTTGTGCATCAAATAGAGGTCTTGAAATTACTGAGGACGAGCGGCAAACTCTTCACGATGGAATACCGGAGCGTTTTAGGTGAGTTTAAATGTCTCTTATTCAGCTCTGGAATGTTTTGAACAATGCTCCGAAAAGTATCGTTTAAGATATCAAGAAAAGCTTTCTTCTGAGAAAATACCTAGTCCATTATTCTTTGGGACAGCTATAGATGCTGCGGTTGAATTATTGTTGTTAAAAAAGAAAGTTGATTTAACAGAAGCTGAGTTAGACCTTTTGCTAAACGAAGATGCTTATTCAATTTTTGATAAAACCATGAGGGAACAAAACGGACAGCTCTTAGAAAAAAACCCTTTGTGCGACTACTTTTATTCCGATTTTGATCCCAAAATTCTATCAAAGGCAGATTATAAATACCTAACAAAATCATTTCCCAGTATTACTGATTGGGAGGATTTTTTCTCCTATTGTAAAAAGTACATAAAAACAAATGGACAGTTAAAGACAGGCTCACAGATTGCCTTTAATAACCTATGTTGGCTAAGCTTGTATCGTAAAGGCGAGCTTATGATTCAGGCATATGAATCCGACATCCTCCCAGAAATAAATGAAGTTTTTGACATACAAAAAGAAGTTGCCTTGCTAAATGAATCTGGAGATAAACTGAGAGGTAAAATTGACTTTACTGCGAGCTTTAAAGATAGTCCTAATGAAAGATACATTGTTGATAATAAAACAACCTCACAAGCATATAAAGACGATTCTGTGGCAAGTAGTGTTCAGCTTGCTATTTACTGCGAAGCTGAGAATTGCGATAGAGCTGCTTACGCTGTTATGGAAAAAAAGATGCGAGTTAAAGAACCAAAAGCAAGAACTCAATTAATAAAAGACATTATTTTTGATGTACAAAAGCAGAAAGTATTTGACAAAGTTGAAGATCAGCTTAATAATATAGCAACAGGTCATTTCCATAAAAAAGACTCTCCCAAAGATTGTCATTTTTTTGGCAGGGCTTGTGAATTTTTTAATCTGTGTTGGCATGGGAAAATGGATGGACTCAAAAAACGAAATTAAAATTGGGGATATTGTTTGTTATATAAGAAACAAATCCATAGTAAGATCCTTGTATGATGAACAGCGTCCGGTAAAAGTTGTTGACATAGTAAAAAAACAAGGTATTCTTTGTGTAGTTTATGATGATGGTGGATTTGATTATCATAACCGTGTAGAAAAATGCCTACCTTTAATACAAGAGTTGGAGTAGTATAACTCAATCCTTATGGAGGAATTAATATGAGTGATTTGGAAAAGAAATCCAAAAAAGAACTTTTGGACATTATCGACCAGCTTAGAACTAAGCTCAGCGACATGCAAGAAGTTGAAGCAGTTCAAGAATCTTTAGAGTCTGAAATGGAGGGTGTTGGGTTTTCGGTAATCCAAGATCGAGATGGAATTTTTAAACTTCTAGAAATTTCATTTGACTTTGACAGTAAAGCTGCTAAAATAGTTGATGTAAAGAATGCTAATTCTAATGGTTATGAGTATGCTTTATATGACGCTAAGAAATTTTTAATCGAAAGAGTTATGACTAAGTCTAACTTAAATCATCTAAAGGAGAAATGATATGGATAGAGAATTTTCAAAAAGACTTAAAAAGCTTGTTCCAGAAAATGGTGGGTTTGATCTAAGCTTCAACCTGTCCAATTCTGGACAACCTGGAAAAATTGCTTCTACACTTAACCTAACTATTTTTGCTCCTGGAGCTGAAGGGAAAGGTCAAGTAATTACAAAGAAAGTATCTATTCCAGCTATTGCTTTATCGGTCGAAGAAGCAAATAAAAATGCTTTGGAAGATACTCTAAGTCTGTTGGGGGTGTAAATGAATCGCTCAGAAACTATTGCTAAAATTGCTTCAGCTCTTGTAAAAGCTCAAGCAGAGATGGGCAATGCTGTAAAAGATAGTAAAAACCCATTCTTCAAGTCGAAATATGCCGATCTCAATGCAGTACGTGAAGCTTGTATGCCAGCTCTGAATAAACATGGGGTTAGTGTAATTCAGCCAACGTCTGTGATTGATGGAAAACTTTATGTTGAAACAGTTCTTCTTCACGAGTCTGGAGAGTTCTTATCCGGACTTTATGAAGTAGTGGTTGGTAAACAAAATGACCCGCAGGCTTTAGGTGCTGCAATTTCTTATAGTCGAAGATATGGGTTGCAGAGTATGGTAAACATCGGAGCTTCTGACGATGATGCAGAAAGTGCTGTGGATCGTGGAAATAATAAAACAACTGTTACTAACTCTAGGTCTAACAACATTGACAAGTTGGAAACTTCTGTGGTAGAATCAAAAGTAGCTAGTCGAGGCTCTTTCAGAAAGAACGCAGCTAAAACTACAACACAAGCCTCGATTCCTTCAGGAGATTTGTAATGGATAATGCAGGAAAAGTTGTTTCTAAAAAAGAAGTTACAGAGACTTTGGTTAGAAATATTGCACAAGATCAAGAAGATTTTAAAGAAGCCAGACTTCCATTAAAAACTGGTCAGAAGAATAGACTAATGGATGCGATGGCTTTATATCCTCTCGTTGATACTGAATTTGATGGATCAGAACCAGAACTTAGAACTGCTATGGCTATTTGGAAAAGGATTTCTGATAGTCTAGTAGCTCTAGGAACAGAAGCCGCTATTGAGGGTATTATAAATTCCTTTGCAAATAACCAACAACAAAACGAAGCCGAAGGCTTAACAGAAGGGGAAACAAATGGCTAAGCAAAAAAATAGCAAATATGCAACAGTAGGTAGTCTTTTACTCCAATCTCAATTTGATGAAGAAGGTAATCGCCTTGATGGAGAGTATAAGACAGATGATAAAGGCAGAAAGCTATATGTTCTAAAGCTGGATAAAAACACTGAGATTACAATTAACGGTGTGAATATGAGTGGTAAAACTCTTTACGTATCCAGACCAGAGACTAAGCTACAAAGGCTTTTAGATCGTGGCATTATTGATGAGGGTGAATTTCAAAAGAAGATCGCTGACTTCTCCCCCGGCGGTCGTCTAGAGTTCGTGCAGATGGAAATCACTGCAGATCTCGAAAAATAAAAAAGGGGGCTGAAAAGCCCCTTTTTCATAGGACCTATATGTTTTTAGTAGGCGAATTAGTCTTGTGTATAAAGTGTAATTATAGACCGGAATTAATCGGAACTGTTTGGAAAATTATTAGGATATTTGAAGCAGGATCTGTATTAACATACGTGTGCTACCCATATGAAAGTAATAGCCCAAATCATACTTGTGCCTTTTGGGCAGAAGAAGTAATAAAGCCGAGTGAATTAATTATGGAGCTGCTTTGAAATTTGACATAAATATATTCAGACAAGCTCACCAAGAAAACGTACAAAAGCTATACAAAAAAGACGGCATTAATGCTATTTCTTTTTATTGCGCTGTTAGTTTTTGTCCTGTTATAGCTGCTTATTGTTTTTGTAGAGAGGTAGATCCGGACAACAAAGAGTTAGATAGAAGAATAAAAAACAACATGACTTTTTATAGCGTAGAGAGTATAATAAAGTGAACTTGGAGGTAGGAAGGTACGTAATAAAAGAAGAAGCTTTTTGGTCAAAGTATAAAGCCAAGTTTATTACAATTGTAGAAATTAATTTGGAAAACGGTGAAGTTATATATTTTTATGATGACGATTCTTTTTGCAGAAAGAGGGGAATTGAAGAATTTTCACATTTAAAGTTAATAAAATCAAGTCCTTTAATGGAAGAGTTAATATAGGGAGATAGCATGATGACAAGCTTTTCGGAAAAAAGAAAACAGCAAATGGGTGTAAAGTCTATCGCAGACTTAAAAAGATCTGGGAAAGTTACTGGAGGATTGAATACTAAGCTGTTTGTTCATGGTCCAGATGAATTTGATTGCCTAAAGAATAAGTGGAGTAGGCAAGAGCTTCTTGGAGTTATTGGAGATTCTGGAGTAGGTAAGTCTGAAGTAGTGCTTTATTTTTTCAAGCATATTTTAAAAAATAATCCCGAGTCTTGCGTTGTTTATGTGTCTCTTGAGATGACTGATGAAAAGATTTCACAGCGTTGGTTTAAGCTTACCGAAGACTGTCCTGAGATTTCAGAAAGGCTTTATGTAATTTCCAGGTATGATGAAACTGGAAAGTCACGAGAAGTATCCATGGGGTGGATTAAAAGAGAGCTTTTAAAATACAGAGATGTCATTGGCGATGTGGTTGCTTTTGCCATTGACCACATTCATTGTCTGGGGGAAAATGACCCTTCTACTCTAAATTCCATTATGATTACTCTAAAGGAGATGGCGGTAGAACTGAATGCTTTTGGTGTCCCAATGGCACAAGTAAATAAAGGTGCTGGTCAAAAAGGTGAAGTTCCTCTTGACGCAGACGCAGTTTTAGGCTGTAGCCAATTCAAGTACATTGCTTCAGATATTATGCAAATTCACAGACCTATCCTAAGACTGGAAGAGGAAGCTAAAGTAAGCGTTATGTCTTGGGGTTATTGTAAGATTCGAGAAGCTTCTAAAGAAGATAAAGTTAAGCGTGGACAAAATAAACTACTAGCTTATGATATTGAAACTAGAGGTTTTAGAAAGATGACTACTCCAGAGTATTCTACTTTTAAAATGTTCTACAACGAACTTCTAGCTATGAAGTCTGCTGAAGAAAAGCATAAAGCGCATACTTATGATTTAATTAAGGAAGTTGTTAGCCCAAGTGGGAAAGTTGTAACAATTACAGAAAAGTTTAGTGGGGATTCTGACGATCTATGATGTTTGCATCTGATTTAGTTAAAGGTAACTATTATATAGTTACAGATGGTATGAAAGCGGGACGTATTTTAAAATTCGTAAAGTTGAATATATTTAATAAAAACTTTTATAATAGAGCACGTTTTATAAATGAAAAAACTAACCTTGTTGAAATACTTTCATTTGATGAATTAATTTGTGTTAGAGAGTTAACTCCACTTGAGGAAGAGCTTTTATGAAACTTAGCATTTATCCAAAAGTTAACTTCTTGCCTAAGAACAAGGATGATAAGATTCTTCAATCAAGACTGGCATCAAACCCAAATCTTCCCGAAATTGCAGAAGTTAGCACAGAAGAAGACTTAATACGCATTGTGACATCCACTGGGTGGAGTCCTAGTATTTTCTCAGGCTTTAGGCATAATGATAACTTTGTGTCTTCAGATTTTATGAGCTTGGATATAGACTCAGGACTTACCATTGACAATGCTGAGAAAAGAATACAATCATTGGGACTTGCTTGCTTGTGCCTTCCTAGCCCAAGCCATTCTCCTGAATTACACAGGTTCAGGCTTATTTTTCCCCTTGCTAGAACCATTCACACTCCAGATGATTTTGAAGCTACCTGGGATTGGCTTCAAGAGCAGTTTCCTGAGTTGGATAAACAGTGCAGCGATTTAGCTCGTTGGTACGCTCCTTCCAGAATAGACGACGGCTTTTGGCAAGACGGGGATTTTCTTGTGCCAAAGAAAGCTCCGGAACAGGCTTTAAAAGAGGTTTTTAAAGAAACCCATGTCGAAGTACCCGATGACCTTAAAGACGTTGTTAAGCTGCTTTACGGCAAGGATAGAGAGACAATTCCAGAGTCTGTCGAGTTTTTTCTAACCAATGCTCATACAGGTTTGTCTGGTTTATGGATAAATGCTTTGAATTCTTGTGTTTTTTCTCTTGCTTTATCTGGAGTAGATGATACAATCATTGAGGACGTAATTGCTAAAGTTGCCCCAGAAGAATTGGATAAGCGTGATTTATATCAAATTCAAAGGTCTATAAGAGATGGAGCTAAAGCTAAAAAAGATATGTAAGCCTGAAGAGTTAAAAGTGGGACATAGGTATAGTTTGACATCTGAGCCTATGCTAAAATATACCTGTATAGTTTTTTCAAAAAAAACTACTAGCAATGCGGAGACTTTTTATTACTGTTTACATTTTCAAGATGGAACAAGCGGTGGAGTATATTCTTCCGATAAAGATTTCACTCTTTATGAATTTCCTTTTACACCACTAGAGCAGGAGTTGATGTGAGTTCTAAGCTAGGGTTGATAGATTATAATGATTTCTTTTTTGAAAGACAGACTTTAGAACTTGAATTAGAGTGTTTAAGTGACGAGGTTCTTTTGGACGAGTGTAATTTTATACTCAGTGGAGATTTGGAGTCTGAATACATGGAAGATATACTTGTAAGCTATTTTAAAAATGGAAAAATAACAGAAGAAGAAAGAAAAATGGCAGAGGGTTTATATTTACTGGCTAATGGAGAACTGGTTTGGGAAATATAAAAGTAGGAGATTTGATTATTGTTACGTCTGGGTTGTTAAGTGACCCTTACTTAGTAGGAACTGTGCAGAAAGTACAAGAGATAGATGACCACGCATTCCCATTAAAGCTACCTTTTAAAGTAATTCTTTCAAATGGAGATAGTTATTGGGTTAATGGAATACCACACAGTCCTTTGATGATGGAGTTGCTATGAAACACTACAATCTCATAACAAAAAATTCATTAGCTGATTTTTTACAAGATTTAAATTCTTCGGACATTGTAGCTTATGACACCGAAACCACTGGTTTGAATGTTAGAAAGGACAAAGTTATTGGATTTTCTGTCTCGTTCTCAGAAGGCTCTGGCTGGTATCTGCCTATTTTTGTTTGGAATAAAGAGGAACAAAAACTCATTGAACAGACTTGGGAATTGTCTATAGCTCCCGATATTCTAAACAGACTCAAAAGTAAAAAGCTAATAATGCACAACGCAAGCTTTGATGTTCGAGTTACGTTTAATAACTTTAATGTAAGCCTTATTACAGCTCTTTATGCAGACACTCAGCTTATGAAACACACCCTTCAAGAGGAGGGTCCTTTTGCTCTCAAAGAAAACGCTGTAATTTATGCCAAAGAAATTGGGTTGGATGATCAAGACGCAGCGAATCAAGAACAGCTAGAGCTTGAAGAAAATGTTTTAGCTAATGGTGGAAAGTGGAAAAAAAGTCAAAAAGATATGTATATGGCAGATCTAGATATTCTTGCTAAATACGCCATTGCTGATACTGATATAACTTTAAGGCTTTTTAATTACTTCAATAAGCAACTAATAAAGGAAGGATTATCAGAGCTGTTTTATGAAGAGGAAGTCATGCCTTTGTATAAGCTTGTGACAATAAAAATGGAGCATCGTGGAGTTCATCTCGACATGCCAAAGTTGGAACAATACTTATCTGAAATTACAAAAGAGCTAGAGCTTTGTGAAAAACGAGTTATTCAAGCACTTATGGAAACTGAAGATGCGTCAATGTTTGTTACTGATTTATTGGATCAACAATTCCCAATTAAGTCTACTGGGAAAATTGCCCAGAAGTTTTGTGACAAGCTTAAACTACCGTTGCCAAAGCTTGCTAGTGGAAAATTCCAGTTGAATAAAAAAACTTTAGAGCTTATAAAAGATCGTGCAGACGTTTATAGATTTTTATCTGAAGGATTTGATTCTTTTAGTGAATGTTTTTGGCACGAGCTTAGAATGGAACTTTTACTAGAAACTCAGAAGTATGCAATTAACATCGGCTCTAAAGACCAGCTTGGAAAGATTGTTTTTGATTACATGGGAATCGAACCATTGACAAAAACTCCCAGTGGCAAGGGTCAGTTTAACGAAGCTTTTGTGGAACATCTAGCTGAGAAGTATGGTTTTGCTTGGGCTAAGGAATTGCGAGTATTTAATAAGCTTACTAAGATTAAGTCTAGCTATTATGATAGATTTATGGAGCAGCAAGAGGATGGAATTTATTACCCTACATTTAAACAACACGCTACAACATCTGGAAGATACGGCTCAGACCTCCAGCAACTATCAAGACCGATTGAAGACGGGTCAGACGACTCTCGTATTGTGTATTTCACAAACACACTTAGAGCTTTAATTATTCCCAAACCAGAGTATGCTTTTATTGACGACGACTATGAATCTCTGGAACCACGAGTCTTTGCCGATGATGCTGGAGATCAAGCTCTTATTGACATCTTTGTAAACGGAGAGGATTTTTACTCCAAAGTTGGCATTGGTGCGGAAAAGCTCGAAGGAGTCAGTGCTGATAAGAAAGCTCCGAACTTCCTTAAAAATGTAAACCCTGTGGCAAGACAAAATGCTAAAGCTTATGCTCTTGGAATTCGTTATGGAATGAAGGACATAAAACTTAGCTATACGCTTAATATATCAAAAGAAGAAGCTCAGACAATTATTGAAAACTACTTCGATTCTTTCCCAGGATTGAAAGCTTCTATGGATCGCTATCTTAACGAAGTAAAGCGCAATGGCACTGTAACCTCTAAGTTTGGTAGAGTTAGACACTTGCCACGAGCTAAACAAGTTCATAGAAAATTTGGAGACTCTATCTTAGATTTTAAAGCTCTGCCTAAACTAGCTTTTAAACACAAGATCCCAATGGATGAACTTAAGCTTGTGCGAAAGGAGTATAATAATTTACTCAACAACGCTTTAAACTTCCCAATCCAATCAGCAGCGGCAAGTCTTGTCAATCGAGCTGCAATTGCTATGTCTAAGGAATTCTTAGCAAAAGGCTTGGATGCTTGGGTAAGCCTTCAGGTACATGATCAGCTTGTTGTGTCGTGTCATAAAGATTGTATTGACGAAGTTAAACAAATAGTGCAAAATGCTATGGAAAATACAAATACTTTGGCTATGCCTTTAATTGCTAAGCCAGAGGTGGCATTCAATCTTAAGGACGGACATTAATGAACATTCTATCTCTCTTCGACGGAATTAGCTGTTGCAGAGTAGCTTTAGAACGAGCTGGTATTCCAGTTGACAAGTATTACGCTTCTGAAATTGATAAGTACGCAATTACAGTTGCTCAGAAGAACTATCCAAGCACTATTCAACTTGGCGATGTTACAAAGTGGCAAGACTGGAATATTGACTTTTCTTCTATTGATATTGTAACGGCAGGATTTCCTTGCCAAGCCTGGTCTGTGGCTGGAAAGCAGCTTGGAGATAAGGATGAGCGTGGAGCTTTGTTTTGGACAACGCTGGACATTATCAGTCACATTAAAAAACTTAATCCTAAAGTTATATTCTTGTTAGAAAATGTTAAGATGAAGCGTGAGTTTGAAGAATACATTACGTATCATACAGAGCAAGCTTTGGGCAGTGTTAATAAGTATTTAATAAATTCATCTTTGGTTTCAGCTCAGAATAGACAACGATATTACTGGACAAATATTACTGGAGTTAATCAACCAGAAGATAAAGGGGTTTTGTTAAGAGATGTTCTCCAATCAAATATTTCTTATGGAATTTTAAATTCCGAAAAATCTTTGTTTATACTAAATCTTGCCTCTGTTTCAAATTTCGATAGAAAAGCTTTTATAAAAGAAGGAATCAAGAATTTTCATGAAGTTGAAATATCCGTTCCAATTGGATCTTTTATATATACTAATCACTTGGGACAAAATGGTAAGTTATATAAAGAAAAAGCTGCAACATTAGTTTGTTCGGCATCAGCTCATTGCGTTACAGATGATTTACAAATAAGAAAACTTACTCCAGTAGAATGCGAGCGACTACAAACACTTCCGGATAATTACACAGAAGGAATATCTAATTCACAGCGTTATAAATGTCTTGGTAACGGTTGGACTGTGGACGTAATTGCCCACATATTTAAACATATTGACAAACCTAAATAATTGTTATAAAATGTTATAGCAAGGAGCTTTTATGTATAAAGTTGGCGATAAAGTAATAATGACAAAAGAAGGATTTAGATTTTACTCTAATTTGGATTGTGCCTTTCGAGGACACTCAGTTGCATCTAACATGAATGAAAAAAACTTTACCAGCTGTGTTTGTGAGCTTTTTGCTGTTCATGGAGTTGGAACTATTGTAAAGTTTAATTCCTGCGGAGTTCCTTATATTCGTTGGGAGCATTCTTTAGATGGAATAAAATACCACTATAGCCATTATTATGAAAACGAAGACATTAAAAAAATGGATATCCTAGATAAAGTTAAGTTCTTCCTTAAGAGGTATTTGTAATGATTTTAGGACTTTTGAAAATGCTAACTGGTTTTATGATTGGAAGAAGTGTTGGGAAGTATTGCGCTAAAAATGAGCTAAGTCCCATACTAGGAATTGCTTTAACGGTTGCTTTCGTTTTAGCCGCATGTCTCCTGATAGATAAGGGGTTTGAAAGTGTCTAGTGAGAAAATTAAAAAAGTACTGGAGCATTTAGAAGACATAATGGAATTTGATCCATATATGCCTATTGTTATTGAACCCGATAAAGACTTTTCTGTTTTGCAGGATTTCACAGATGAAGAATTAGCTGCAGAGTTGTGTAGACGAACTCCTCTGGGAAAGGAGTTGGAGTGATTGGAGACAAAACAATTTACTGCCTAAATAGTGCTGCAGTCGGAGATCTTGTTGCTTCGGCTCCTAGTCTTAAGTATGCCATAGATAATTTCCATAAAAAGGCAGAGTATTTTGTAGGAATTCACGAACATTTTAAGCCATTATTTCCATTTGTGCCGGAAGATAAATTTATTGAAGTTAAAGCTGATTACGACAAAACCTTTGCTGTTCGACATTTAAACATGCTTGGAGTTGGGGGAATGACTTGTAAACTTACCCCTTCTCGTCTAAAGCTTACAGATTATGCTTCTATCGGACTTTTGGGCAGGGTTTTATTCGACCATGAAACAAAGTACTTACCACTTCCCAAGATTGATGTGTCTCACTTTGGAGTGGATTTTTCTAAAGCCGTGATTATTATAACAACCTTTAGAGATAAGCAACGAAGTATTCTAGGATCTGAACTTGTAAAAATTGCTGAGTATGTGCAAGCTAAAGGACTAACTCCAGTTTATGTAGGAAAGACTGGTGCTATTTCAATTTGGAAAAATAGTCTTGGAAAGACAGATTTTGAATATCCTGGGTTCGGTGTGGATTTAATGAATAAGACAAGTTTGCTAGAACTTACATCAATTATGGGACAAGCTAAAGCAGTTGTCGGAATGGATTCTGGACCTGTTCACTTAGCTTTTACAACAGATGTTCCAGTGGCTTGCGGTTTTACTACAGTTGCTCCAGAGTTAAGAGTACCTTACAGAGGTTTGGCTAAAACAGAAGCTGTTACACCAGGTATTGTTTGCTCTTTTTGTGAGTCTAGCTGGTCTTTAAACACTTGGAACTTCAATAACTGTCCTAGAAAAATGGAATTAGCAGAATGCGTCACAAAAATGTCTGCTGACAAGTTTATAAAAGCTTTGCATAAGCTTGGGGTGTTTAAATGAAAAAAATTAGAAATTACATCATAATAGCTATATCTGGAGTGTTGGTTGGTCGTTATGTTTTACAGCCAAAGCCTAGTGTCCAGATTAAAGAAGTTGTAAAGTACGTTAAAGAAAAAGAAAAGGTAAATAAAAAAAATAGAAAGATAGTGGTAGTGGAAACTAAGAAACCAGACGGATCTTCCACTAAAGAAACGGTAATTACAGAAGGAACTGAAACGGTGGTAAGTACTACCGTTAATAAAGATTCTGAAATTAGTAGCAAAACAGAATACTCAAAAGGTATTACTTTTGGAGTTTTAGCTGTTTCTGATGTAGCTCAGTTTAGAAAAAACCCTGACGTTGGGTTTATTTTATCAGTTCCTGTTATTGGGAATTTATCTTTTGTCACAACGGGAGATACTTCCAAAAGGATTGGCGTAGGTTTGTCTTTGGAGTTTTGATGAGTTGGTGGCTTGATTCTGATTGGTATTATGATTGGTATTCAGAAGAAGCTAAAATTAAAAAGAGGGAATTGGAATGTCCACACGAATGGAAAGCTATAGGTTTAATAACCAGTATAGTGTATAACTGCTCTATCTGTGGAATGAAAAAAGAGGACTTTGACAAAAAAGCGGAGGATTAGCATGGTAGATTCTATCGGCAGTGTTTGTATAAAAAAAGAGTGTGTAGGTACGGAATACACTTGTGCCTGTAGAAAATGTGAAAGAAGAGAAGAATAGAGAGGTATGCCATGTCTAATTATCGAGATAAGTTTGGTATGTATCACGATAAGTTAGTTATAGATGAACAACCAAGCTCTAACAATGGGTGGATTTGTACAGCGTATGCTCAAAAAGCAAAACTTCCATATAGTAAAGTACTTGTTAATCACACCTTTAGAAAATGCAAAGTTCGCAATACTAAATTTCCAAATAACCTATATTTAATTCGAACCCCTCACAAAGCTACTCTTCCAATTAATCGGGAGGAAATTTTAGGGATGGCTTCTTTGGGTTTTTTAAAACCCCATCATTTAAACGGTTGGAGTTTTTCCCCATACCCCATACCAAAGTTTAGTTTAATAAAAACAATAAAGCAACTCATGAAAATTAAAAACAAAAGTAAGAATTACTTTTGGCAAAATAATATGGATCAGTTATACAGGTTTCTTTTTTCCGTACCAATTCAGGATAGACATTTTATGTTGACTAAATGGGGAAAATTTAATATACTATACTGGGTTGTGGATAGGTTAGACAGATTCATAAAGCCTAAAAATGGAATTGATTGGCTTAAATATGGTGGAGAAGCTCGTAAAAAAGTAATGCAAAGCCAGTTTCCATTTGACCACCCATTGAGGTAAATATGGTTTTAAGGATAAAAGCTTTTATATTTAGATTCTTTGGTATTTTCGGAATACATTTATTTTTAGCTGACAAAGAACAGGATGCTTATATAAAAGCTCAAAAGTTTGATTCACAAATTAGTAAGAGTTGTTTAATTGGGCTTTGGCAAGCTAAGCACGGATTTACTTCTGTTTGGACATATGGAATGTCATTTCATGAAGCTGCTATAGCTAAGATTAAACATGCTTTTAGTTTTAAAGGACTTAATGATGATTAGTTGGAAAAAAGGTCAATATAAAAAACTATCTAAGTATTTCTCCAGTAAGGAATTTCAAAACTCTACTGATAAAGAATTCTATATAGATCCGTTACTATTACAAAAACTAGATCTTGTCCGAGAGGAATTAGGTGAGCCAATCAGCATTACATCCGGATATAGATCTCCTAAACACAATGCTAAGATTGGAGGCTCCCTCTCCAGTCAGCATTGTCTTGGGAAAGCTGCAGATATAAGACCTTCCAGAAGCTCAAAAGAAAAGCTTGACAAATTATATTTAATATGTGAAAAATATTTTGAGGCTATTGGTGACGGAAGAAATAGAGGATTTATTCATGTCGATATTCGCACTGGAAAAAAGCGAAGATGGAATTATTAAAAAATGCACCACGAACACTATAGAAAAGAAAGGGTTAAACTGCAGATGTTCCAAGCTAAGTTGCAATTTGCTCAAGTACTAATACAAGCTATCACCCTATTAGCTACATTGAAGTTGTTATCGGAGAAGCTGTAATGGCGTTGATGATTACTGTAGCTGCTCTTTTAGTTATCAATATGCTGCTAACCCATGCGGATAAGTTAATAGCTTTGTATTATTGGCTATATAAAAAAATGTGGAAGCCTAAATTTAAAACAGGCGAGTTTGTTATGATAGATAATCAAGAATATGAAATAATGTATGTGCTTAAGAATGACAGACCTTATACATACTTTTGTCTACCAACTATAAGATTATCAAAACATTCGTTTTCAGATTATTACCATGAGTCTAGGATAAAAAAGAAAACTGGATTGTTGAAGGAGTTAGAATGAGCAAGAAAGAGTGGACTAAACCCGAGATAAGATTCGTAGTATCTCAGTATAAGAAAGGTTTGGGTAGGTTAGCTATTACTAAGCTTTTTAATAGAAAATTTATAGAAAACCAAAGAACTGTGGACTCTATAAAGCACTGCATTGAAACTCATTGTATTTCTGTCGAGAAAGATCTTCCAAAGGTTTTAATTCTGGACATCGAAACAGCACCCATGCTAAGCTATGTTTGGGGGTTGTTTGACCAAAACATCCCTCTAAACATGCTAGTAAAAGACTGGTTTATTTTGTCTTGGACGGCGAAATGGTTACATGAAGGTAAAGTTATGTACAAAGACCAAAGAGGGAAAAAAGGCAAATCCCTAGAAAATGATAAAGCTTTGCTTGTGCCGTTATTTAAGCTTATGGATGAAGCTGATATTATCTTAGGACAAAACTCCAATGCCTTTGATATTAAGAAAATAAACTCTAAATTTTTAGAACATGGGTTAGGAGTTCCCTCTCCTTTTAAAAAGATAGACACCTACGTATTGGCTAAAAGACATTTCTCACTAACTAGCAATAAACTGGAATACATGTCTAAGAAGTTCAATGTTAAATATAAAAAACAAGACCACGAAGAGTTTTCTGGATTTAAACTTTGGGACGAGTGTATGAAGGGGAATTTAAAAGCTTGGAAATGTATGGAAAAATATAATAATTTTGACGTACTAGCTACAGAAGAGTTGTTTTTGAAACTCGCTGAGTTTGATAAAACAGAAGTTGTAGCATCTGCTTTAAGATCATATAGGAATAGAAAATGAAAAAGAAATCCGCTCTAAAAGAAAAAATTAAGGGATATGAGTGGACTTTTTACGCACAAACTGGAGCAACCTATACCAGAAAACACGGATCAGATTCTCACGCAATAACCTACTTTAATGACAGAGAAGTTTACTTCAATATTAATTCTATGGCTCCAGAGTATGTAAGACATGAAGTATTTCATGCTTACGTAGCGTCCTCTTGTACAACCTCCTCTAATCTAAATACTGAGCAAATGGAAGAGTTGTGTGCTGAAATATATGGGGATCATGGTCCAGAAATGGATATGTTAGTTGATAAAATATTAAACTATTACCTAAGATGAATAAAATACACAAGCTAGTATTTAAAATACACAGAAAGCTTTTTGGATACCCAATGAGATCAGAAATACGACTGGCTTTTAACGACCCTTCTTTTGGAATGTTATCTCTCGAATCTACGGTAGCATTGGTGTATATTTGTGGCGAATCTATAGAAGATGTTTCTGAGTGGTTGAATATTGAAGAGGTTGAAATTAAATCAATATTAAATAAAATTGGGGGAAGACTTTAATGGGTATTAAAACAAATGTTGGGATTTTAAAAAAAGGTGATTTTGTAGAATTTTCACACGCAACTGGTATAAAACAAGGTAAGTTTATCGACTCTCTAGAAACTTTAAACGGCATCACTTTAAAAATCTACTATACAGACTTTACTGGAGGGTATACAATAGAAGTGCCATATTATACTGTGTTGAAAATTATCAAAAACGACAACTCCGTGGAAGAGATAAATAAACCTAGAAGGTATAACAAACGTGGAAAGTTAGAGTGTTGGGATGTTATAATAGATCAAGAAATGAGCTTTTTAGAAGGAAATATCATAAAGTATGTGTGGAGATATAAAGAAAAGAATGGGGTTGAGGACTTGAAAAAAGCTAGAGTCTACCTTGATAAATTAATTCAGGAGCTTAAAAAATGAAACTAGTTAAATGTTTGGATAGTTTTTTAATAGGTTTGTACTTGGGGTTTAGCTTGACATTATTAGCTAATGGAGTTTTTGTTTTAAATAAATTTATACCAAAATACTTGCTAGAAAAGAAAAGTTTTTATATGGATGGTAATTTTTATGAAATTAAAAAAAAGTGATTTTGAAAAAATCATAGCGGTTACTAATTTTTATAATGAAAAATATTTTGTAGATGGTATTTATTACTCGGACTTTACAGGTAGAATTTTTGAAGCCTTAGTAAAAAAAGAAAAAGTACTTATTAAATATGCAGATGATTTATTTCCTAAAACAAAAACAATACCATTAAAATACTTCTTATTACAAAAACAACTTGAGTGTTATGAGGATATAATAAACTATAACGTAGAGGGTTTGTAGTGGCTTTATTAGCTTATATACTACTCGTATTAGCTATAACTTATGTGTACTCTAGACAAGTAGTTAAACACAAACAAACGGTAGACGCATATAAAACGCAACGACAGGCTTATAAAAAGCTTGTTCCAGATTTAGGCACAGTTATACCTATGTATCATTTTAGGTCTATTGTAGACGAGAAGAAGAA
>CALBDR010000414.1 GCA_937927525.1 uncultured Candidatus Melainabacteria bacterium | reverse complement strand
GAACTCCCAATCTACTGATTACAAATCAGTTGCCTTACCATTCGGCCAAGGAGGCTATAATATTATTTGAAAATCGTCATCAAGTTCTACTACAACCGCCCCTGGCCCGCATGTATCAGCCATCTCACGTGCACTATCGATATCATTAAACGTTTTGATTCTCAATTTAAACTTACTGTCCCCTTCGGTCAGAAATAATCGGTCGTCGTCATCGTGACCTAGGGGAACTTTGATCGCATATTTAGCCATAGTTATACACTTTGAAAAGAAAAAATTATAGCAATACCAGCTACTACCACTGTCAGCATAACAGCGATTATACTTATTGTGTCGATCATATTATAGAACTTTTTCTGTTTCTGTTCAAGCAATTTTAATTGTTCTTCTCTATTGATCTGCAAGAGGATTATCTAATGCCTTTTGAAGAGTGTTACGTAATTCTTCATCGAGCTTAGTCATTTTGTTATCTATTCTATCTTCAGTATCTCTCATAGTATCGCGGACATCTTTCTCTGTCTCACGATTTAGATCAGACAGATCTCTCATACGCTGATCGATCTCATCTTGCACGTCTTTCATTCTAGTGCTAGTGCGCTCAGTCACTTGCTCGATACGAATGATGTCGTCTCTTAAACTGTTCTTGATATCACGAGTGTAGTCGATCGCATCTTCTAGCTTACGCTCGATAGCCACGTTACGGGCTTCTACAGCTTCTATGTCAAGTACTTCAAGCTTCTCCGCCATCTCTTGAAATGCTTTGTATGACTCAAAACCTGCATACAATGTTCCAAGAATAGAACCGATAAGAGCAAAAGCTGCTCCTATGGTTGTTGGCGTCATTTTTATACCGAATAATCTAAACTCTGTGTTCTTTAGATTCTCAAGACCTTCTTCGACGTTTTCAGTTAACTCGCCTAGATCTTTGTCGGACATTTCTATTCCTCAAACTGCAATCTTCTTAGTTGCGCGATCTCCTGTTGTAATTTCATCACTTCAAGTTTACGTCTTTCTAATTCCAATTTATAAAGCAAATTACAGTTTAATCGCTCCTTTGGTGCACCAATTGGTATGTTAATTCTACCATATACGCCAACGTCACGAACAAACCGATCTGAATACTGACCGGTTACTGGATCGACCATAAATTGATTTTGGAAGGGGTCATTTTGATTCAATATACCGACCACGCCAAACTCAACATTCGTCGATGATCCAATTGCTGCGGAACACTCCAAGTCTCCTGCACGAACTCTGTCTTGCTGAAAGCTTTGAGGTGTTTGTGGAATAGCAAGGTTGAGGCTATTCTGTGCCAGAACATTACCACTCACAAGCAACAATAATATAGCGTATAATAATCTCATTTAATTTTAGAACATATTCGAGAGGATACTCGCGTTGCACTCCCTGTTCCCTTCAGTAATTTAGATTTTGAACAGATGTAGGTTACCTTGTCTCTGTCCTGTTCACGAATATAGATATCAATATTCTTTCGCTTTAAGTACCCGACTTCAACTATCTGCTCTTGTGTAGCAAACTTCATCGGGTTGAAGTCTTTATCGTACACAAGTATCTCGTAATACTTTACATCATTTCTACTGTTAAACAGTTCCATTCTTGTAGTTAAGATACCTTGAACGTAAGAGGTTCTTAACTCTGGATATGTTGGCATCCACTGGTGGGCCCTCGCGGACCCACACAGTATCAGCATCACCATTATCATAACAAAACGCATTGTTAGTCCTTATAGTGCGATACAGTCTGCACTCACCACTGCACGATAGGTACCTGCAGGAAGGGCTTTAGTAGCACCATAATCTGCAGTAGACTCGACTTTAAACCATGTACTGCCTGCAACTGTTAGATCTACCTCAGTTACATTATCAAATTCAATTTTAGTATTGTCGTAGTCGGACATTAAAGGGTCTGTAACTTCAGATACAGAAACAGTACCGGTCCAGTTAACTACATCAGGCAAGGCGGGGCTCTCAGAAAAAGAGATAGGATATGTAATCCTTGCCTTATAAAAATTCGCTTGTAATACGTCAAAGCGGACGATAGGTTCAACACCACCGTCTGCTGTTGCTGTGCTAAGCTGGCTGGGTGTAGGGTTCCCATAAATGCCAACAGTATCGGTTACTACTACACATTTTGATGTCACAGTCCCTGTGATTGTTACTTCCTCTGCCACTGCACTCATCCCAACAAAAGCAGCCATAATGGCTAGGGATTTCTTCAGCATTAGTTTCTCCTTAGTTGTTGTACTGCGAATCTACCATTTGCGTGTGAAGTAGTTGTTGCGTTAAACTAACTCTCCTCCCGTTTTTGCTATCTGGTATATTTCCGCCCGGTAATACTACTGATTCCTCATATTTATTATCTGGAATAGCTTGATAATATGATTGACGAATAAAGTTCATGTTAATAAGTGCTGCAGCTTGGGCTTGTGCTTCGGCTGTCAGCAAAGCAGCGTTCACTATACTCAGCGCTGCTTCTAATCGGTCCTCTTTTTTACCTTCAGCCATCGCTCTACGCTGTTGGCGAAGCTCTTCGTCTTCGTCTCTTAAGTTGGCTTTACGGTCTAGCTCATCTTGGATAAGAGTATCGTCTAGTGGGTCGTAGACGTCAACTTCTTCAATCATAACATCGAAGGGGTCTTTATAACCAGGGCAGGTAGGATTAGATTGAGGGTCAAAGCAGGGTTCGAACTGGAAGGTATAGAAGACAGAGGCATCGGTTACAGTACCGAAACCTTCTGTTTCAATTGAGCCATCGCCCCATAGCTCGCCAGGAATATTATTTACAGGAATTACTCTGTTAATTGTATTGCCGGGGATACCGGACCAGTCGTCAGCGTTTCTAAAGATAAAGCCGTTGTCTTGTGCATTCTTGTTCTGCACGTAGACGACTAGATCGTCTTCAGCTTGCTTGACTGTGGTATACTGATAGATTACGTTACTTACGGTCAACCCTGCCTGCTGAGGCAGGACGTTTTGCATTGTCCAATTTAGACCAGTCGCAGCAGCGTTTTGTGTTACGTCAAATACTTCTTCAGAGTAAGAGAAGGAAGAGCAGGCTAGCAATACCAGCACCGCCAAGCAATGTTTGAGTACTCTCAGATATCCCTTCATCGTCTTTCTTTTTCCCTGGCTGTTTCTCTTCGTTAACGGCCCATGCTGCTTTAGCATCTTCACCAATCATTCCATCAAATGGGCACGGTGTACCAGCGTCCATCATTGCATCAAAGACCCTTTTATCTTGGCACATCGTAGATACAGCTGCTACTTTCATACCCATATCGTAAAGTGTCTTAGCTAGTTTTAACCGCTCGCAATTCTCGTCTGTAACTTGTGTGCCAGTAGAGATACCAAGAATCTGAGTCTGTATAGCGCCAGCTACACCAAACGTACATAGATCAGAATTTGATGTGTTAATAGTAGGTGAGATCGCAGAAGGAGGTGGCGATTCTAATTTAGTTCTCGTATCCGACTGTGTCGTTACCGTACTGTTAGTTGTCGCTTCAGTTATGATAGGCGCGTTTAAAGCATCCTGCGCATAGAGCGCAGACGGCAATACCATAAAACAAAAAGCAACAACAAATTTTAATAAACGCATAACAAATCCACTTAACTAATTATTTTTACTATTTATACTTCTGCGGTTATATACTCTAAGAACTGTGTAGCACAATTTTTCCACGTGTAGTCTTTGACACTCTCACTGACTCCTTTTCTTTTAGCGTTCTCCTCAAAGTACATGAGCGCTAATCTCATACTAAACTTTAATCTATAGTCTTCAATATATCCATTAATTTTATTCTTTACAATATCAATCGGTCCTTCGACATCGTAGCTTACTACAGGTGTACCGCACGCCATAGATTCAATGTTTACAATACCAAACGTATCGCTTCTACTTGGAAATACAAACAAGTGAGCTGAGCGATAGATCTTAGCAAGTTCTTTGCCTGTCTTCTTACCTACGAAACGCACGTATGGATACTGCTTGCGATATCGATTGAGAAGAGGTCCATCTCCTACCATGATGTACTCTATCGGCTTACTATCATGAGCGGTCTCTGTACGGGCTATTTCAAAGAAATCCTCTAAGTTTTTTTCTTTTGAAATCCTGCTCAGACAAATAACTCTATAACGATCCTTTGGTCTAGTATCTTTACCGTCACCTGGGGTGAAGATATTTCTATCTACGCCTCTTGTCCAGGGAACCACATTACCATATTCTTCCCCTCTTAGACGGACAGCTGTACTGTGCGAAGGAGCCATTACCACAGTAGCGTCTCGATACAGTCTACGGAT
>CALBDR010000413.1 GCA_937927525.1 uncultured Candidatus Melainabacteria bacterium | reverse complement strand
GTATAATTTTTAGGACTACATACTACGGTGTTAGTTATTTTTGGTCTTTGCATCACATCTCCCATCTCTTCATCCTTGTGAACGTAGTGAACATGTCTTTATATAGCCTATTTGGCTCAAAAAGCCCCTTCTCGGCGTTCCAAACCACCCCACCTATACCTAAGCTAGGGCTAGGATAGAAACCTCTTAAATCCTGTTTTGAGAGCCATAGAAGGTTTCGATATGCATCGGGGTGTATATACATTGCCGGAGGTATCCACCTCATAATGGGGTAATATAACCCCTATGTTACCCTATTTATATAATTTTTTACCCAATAACTATGATTTTTTCATAGTTTCTGGATGAATTTCCTGTACCAAACTATGCAATCTGCCATAATCTCGTCAGGCACACCTCGTTCAAATAAGAATCTATCACATTTTCTACATACGTGGAAGTCTTGACGTTTATTTTTTGTAAAAAAGAATAAAAACGGTACTTTATACTCATAGCAGTATAGCTTCCAACTATGCTTTACACACTTCTCTACACAGAAGGGACAATCCATTTCTCGGTATTTACCCTCGCAATAAGCTCCGGGGTCAGACATATAGCCTAAATCACCACAAGCTTTACAGTCAATCATCTTCTGGCTCCCAGAGTATAGAAGTGTCCTTAATCACGTAGTCCCATTCTTCTTGAACTTCGCTAAGTACTTCATTTCTTTCTAAACTGTCTTGTATATAGTAGTGTAATATTCTTCCAGAGGCGATGTCTATATGCTTTGCAGGGGGTAACATTCCGGCTTCTTCTATAGCGTATAATAAAACATCTACTATCTCAGCATTGTCTTCTTGATAACCCCTTAGTTCTATAAGATTCTGTTCTAGGTATATCTCCATCTCACTTCTTTTCATAGCTACCTCTGTCTGTCCATTGCGACAAAAGTCCTGTCTTTTCAATAGCTTGTAGTATACGCTCATTCAATGGGACGAAGTTCTCGAACTCTTCTCCAATGGCTTTTGTTCCGTTTTCTATCCAATCGTCTATAAACTCGGCGTATGCTTTGTCTATAAGTTCCAGCATCTCAGATCGTTTCATAGAGACTCCATTCCGTCTTGCCAAGGGATAAACTTAGCAGAAGTTATTGTTTTCATTAAGTAGTCAACACCGTCTATAGTTATTTTTACCATATGCTCTGAAGAATATAGAGGATTTGGCTGTCCTTCTATGTGTATAATATTAGTATCTACACCATTAACTCTAGAGCCTATTAATACGTGTTTGCAATTAAATGGGTCTGTTTCGTTCATATTTCCTTCCTAAGGCGAAAAATTCGCCAATGCTTGTGTTCATATACCTCGCCTCGTTAGAGGCCTCAGAGGGGCGATTAAGCCCCTATAATAAGATAATTCTATAGGAGCGAGTCATACGAGCGACTACTTAAACAGCTCCTTTAAGCGTTGCCAAAAGCTTCGCTTTTTATATTTAGTAATATACCTTAACTCTCCACAACTGTAAACCCTAGAGCATTTGGGACATGCTATACCATAGCATGAACCCTCAACTCCAGTATTTTCATCTACATATTCTACTGTATACAGGTCTTTAGGTGAGTAAATAATGCATATATGGCAGTGGGAGCATTTAACTACTTCCTCGCCATCTTCCTCGTTATAGGTTAACATGGATGAACCTAGCTCTGTATAATTGAGGCTTTACTTCCATCGGAAGGAAAGACTGATCACAATTAATAAACAGCACTTCGTCAAACTCTACGCCACGGATATAACTCGTTTGGTAGTCCATTTTATTCTGATCTTCTGAGATAAAGATTTCCCTGATTCCCTTATGTAGCCAACTTCTGAACCCGCTATTTTTGTATAATTTAACTGAATGGCGAATGTTGGTTTCGTAGTCTTTCCAGACAATTAGCCTATTTTTTTGGGTGTTTACATTCGGCATGGTAATGAGTCTCCTCTTTTTTTACAAACTTAGCTAAACATTGATTGTGTTTTCTTTTACATGACTCGGCACTAGCAACGAGTGAACGGATGTCGTCCATGTTCCAAGTAAGCCCGTTCACGAGTACTAATGTTAAAACTTTACAGAACATTTTACCTTCTTTGCTTGTTTATCAGTAGCATGTCTACTAATAATTACTCTATTATCAAGTACGTATCTAAATGTGTAACTTTTAGTAACCTTGTATACCTTAGGTTTACCATAATCAAACTTAATACAATCACCTACTTGGAACTTAGCCATTGTAAGATACACATACAGTATCATAAGTAATGGGAAAAGTAAAACTAATCCGAAAAATTTACAAGTTTCGCACACTTTGTACATATACACCTCTTTCCATAACAGATCCAACTGTGAAACCCGAAGAAGCATAGAAACTTAAACTTCTTCAAGGTCATTTTTAATTTTCTCAGCAAGCTCTGCCTCCAGTACCCTTTTACCTGCAGATATCTCGACTATGAAGTCTTCTACAGAATCTAAAACACGTATAATCTCTTTATATTCTTTAGTTTCGTTAGGAATATAATAAGAAATGTAAGTGTTTTTAACCATTTCCAAGTCTTTTATTAACTTTTTAGCTCTTTTTGTTGGTTTTTGTGCTCCAGATGTCACCATATTTACCTCTTATGTGACCACTTATGGGTCTAATTCGCCTTTCATAAGGTCCTCAAGCCAAGAAGGTGCTCCAGATCCCCCACATCCTGCTTGAGACAAGATAATAGTAGATAAATAGTCTGCTATTAGCTCTGCTTTCTCAGGATCATCTACTTCACACATCGAAACTAGGTCTAATTTTACTTCACCGATCATCAATTAACAACTAGATATAGATTAATAACACCAATAGTGTACCATATGGAGAATATAATGTCAAAGCTTTCTGAAGGTCTTTCTAAATTTTTTAAACCAAAGAGTGAAAAACTTAAAAAAGAGAAGGCTGCTAAAGAACTAGGCATTCCAGTTCACATCCTAGAGATGCCTGAAGGTAGAGATAAGGAAAAAGCTATTCGTGTCCATCTCGCTAACGAGAAAGAAAAGGCGAGAAAAGAAAGAGACGGGTACTCTCGTGGAGGAGTCAAGTCTAAAAACAATTATGAATGTGGAGGCGTAAAGTACTCCAAGCTTAAAGATTATATGAAAAAAGGAAAGAAAAAATAAACATACCCGAAAGGATTGTTGTATATTTTTCTTAACCGGAGGTAAAATGAAGCATTTGTCACTAGGGCTATTCGTAGCCTATCTTTTATTTATTAGTTCCAAATCATTTTTTAGTCCCGTAACTCTTGTAGAGTTGGGTGTCTTAGTATGTCTGCTAATTGTTTTAGTGGGAGAGAAACTGTATAAAGTCTACACAAAGGCGGAGTATAGAAAGTATCTTATTGAAAAAGCTAAGGTAGATATCCAAAGACCTATTGAAGAGAACTCTGAAATAGTAGAACTCAGAGATCAAGCTGAAATAGAAGCCCTAAAACTCAGAAAGTATATGACCGAACAAGAGTATCATAAGCGTGAGATTTCTCGTGCTATGGAAAAAGAAATTGGTCAGGGTGGAATACGCTTCTAGGCAGGATGCCGCAGGAGAAGCACTTTCAGGAGGTAAGTATGACTGTAAGAATTAGATACCACAAAGATGATAAAAACAATCGGCTAGTTTCCAGCACTATCACTTCTCGTATTGGAGCTAAGTACAAAGTAAGACTGTACCCTGATGAAATGCGTTACGAGATTGTAAACCTTGGTAATGGCAACATCGTTAAGAAAGGTCAATCAAAAGCCAGTGATGTACGTTACTTAAAAGAAATGGTTAGAAGAGCTATTAAGAGTTCTGGTTTGGCTATTGATTTACAGAGAGAGATTAGGAGAAAAAATGTCTGATGATATAC
>CALBDR010000412.1 GCA_937927525.1 uncultured Candidatus Melainabacteria bacterium | reverse complement strand
CCTATATTTAGGTATTAATTAACTAAAGAATACGTCATGAACTATAGAGAAAAAGACAGCAGCACTAACCTTAGTTACGGATACATTAAATCTATCATAGGGAAGAAAATGACTGCTAAGACTCACAAGTCGAAAGTTAAATATTCAAGAAAACAAAAGCATAAGAATGTCTCAGTATTTTGATATAAACCTATTAGGTGATTATTTAGAGATGGGGTTGAAATTTAAAGTATACGTTGACGGAGAGTATCTAAGGGTAGATGATCCGTATAGCCTAAAAGATTCAAAGATTGGAGTAGGATATGACTTCGATGGAGAACCTGTTAAGTTTCGGTTTATGGATATCGACCACGTCATGGTAGGTAGCAATGTCTTAACTAAGCAAGACTTGATTGACTTAGAAAAGCCAGAAGAACCCGAACAGCCAGAAGGAGAAGAAGAGCCAACTTCCGAAGAAGAACCAGCTCCTGAAGCAGAAGAAGAACCAGCTCCTGAAGGAGAAGAAGAACCTGAACAGCCTGAGGAAGAGCCAGCTCCTGAAGGAGAAGAAGAACCTAAAGAAAAATAGTGGGACAATATGAAAGAAGATATCACGGATATAAAAAGAAAAGCACTTTTACATATAGTAGATTTATTTGAAGAAGATCAAGCTAGTTTGAAAGATTCAAAATCAATACTAACCTTACTACTAGAAGAGTTGCAAGAATTGGAAGAGTATAAAGCTTGTGACCGTGTAAAAAGTTTTTTAGATAACTTAAAAGAGCCTAATGAGAGCAGCACAGAGTTATAGACGAGTAAGACCTTATAAAATAACTTCTCCAGGAGAGATACGTACCTTGATAGTCTATGAGATGGATCGTGCATATGGAAGACCTTTAGAAGCACAACTCATAGAGCTAGATCCAATACAGTTTATAATTTATACAAAATGTTATAGATTTGTCAACGCATTCTTTAGATATATCGGAAAGTAAGATTAGATATGATATGGCAAATAGCAGATCATACAGAGCTGCCGCTGCATTCCTGAAT
>CALBDR010000411.1 GCA_937927525.1 uncultured Candidatus Melainabacteria bacterium | reverse complement strand
TTTTCCTTTACTGGTACATTTTATCGAGGGGGAGCCACTACTGTCTAGTTTAATGGGTACCTGCCAATTAGAGAAATTCATGGCTTGAATGATGAGCTAAGCCCTACTCAAGAAGAAAAAGAGATATTAAATTTTTTATCTAGCTAAGTTCTAAACAAGTTCTAAACAAGTTTTAAACTTCAGCTTTATTCCCAGTTTCCATCTCAATAATCTCTTTCATCATTTCCTCAATCATCGATGAAAAGTAGGCTTCCTGACTTTCTTTTTTATCTTTATTCTGATAAAGCCTTCTAGCAAAAAGAGATAATGCATTTTCATAGAATGGTCTTAAAGACTTTTTATCATCAAACTCTGTCTTTTTTATCCTTAAAATAGCTGGAATAACTTTAAATATATCCATACTTGCAAACAAGGCATCCAGAGGTGAGACTACATTCCAAGTATTTTCACCTAACAGCTTCTCAACTGCTTCTTTATTATTAAAGAAGTCATAATTTGCAAATAAGAACTTTAAACTCAACTCAATTCTCACTAAATTATCGAGTATAAGATGAATAGCATTATCAGCAGCTGATCTATCCTTAAGAACTGATTTCAAATCCTCTTTTTCATTCAATTCACTAAATTTATCAAAAGCATGATAAGAAGACTCAATAAATTTCTTCGCCGAATTTAAATATTCCTGTAAACGATCATCAGAACTATCTAAATTATAGAAAATGCCGTTTTTATCATCATAGATATCATTTATCTTCTTAGACTCCTCCAGATATGTACTAGGGAAATACCCTGAAAAATCTAACTCAAAAAGGTATGTATAAAATCTCGATTTAAAGAACAGGGACTTATTAGATCTATATAAGTAAGACTGGTTAGTTATAGAATCAGAAACTGCAAACAATGTTTTAGAAAGCTTATCTGAGACACTAAGCTCAGAGTTCACTCCCCATCTATGATGCAACCTAACAGCAATATTATGCCCTTCTGCATCATTACTATTAGCTTTATCATAGTAATATTTATGGAAATAATTAGCAGACTTCTTCTCTATACCTATAAAGTCCATTAATTTCTTTTGCTCAGAGATTGAATTTAAAATACTGAAGTTTTCATAGACTATATATGAATCAGGATATTGCTCCATAAATTTATCCATAGTTTCGTGAGCTTCATCATAATATTTGTTAAAAGCATCATCAATACTAAGATCATAAGAAGGATAGCAATGGTCAGATTCATTCTTAGTATATTTATCATCCCAATGAGACGAATTTTCAGCTACCAAGTAGTTCCAATTAGAAGTCTCAATAAAATGACGGTTAAAAGACTTACGGTGTGCATCCTTCTCTCGTTTTAAAAAAATAAACTTAGAGTCAGGGAAATCCTTCTTCAACTGAAAGATATATGGAACTAAAGAAAAATTTACTTCAGCACTATAGTTTTCCTCTGAGCAACTTTCCATCTTTGCAAATACAGTTTTAGCTTGCTCATAAGCCTCTTCTGAAAAGTCCCAAGGAAGACCACGTGTCTCATGCCTAGCATAGATATCCTCTTGATGATCTAGAAAACCATACATAGCTTGTGATCCAGAACGAGGTAAACAAGTACAAAATATAAGCATAATAAAGAAAAGATCCTAACTTAAATTATATACCCATAAAAATTAATGTGTAGATATTCATAATCCTTAAC
>CALBDR010000410.1 GCA_937927525.1 uncultured Candidatus Melainabacteria bacterium | reverse complement strand
ATCATGATCAGTGTCATAGCCTTGTTCCTCAGCTATCTCAGTATCACCAGCATCAACTTCACTTTCAAATACTTCGCTTGTATATTTAAATCTTTCCATGCCATCGTTCTTTTTTAAATAAATTCTATCTATGTCGTAAGTATCTTCCCCCTCAAGAGTTCCAGTAAATTCGGAAGCTTTATAAGTAATCACTGTTGTTCCGTCATTTTCAGTTTTCGCTATTCTAGTACCGTAAAGAGCTGACGTTTCCTTACCACTAGTCCCAGTTCCATCATCTAAAACTTCAGTACCATCTAACATTTCTACTGAGTATTTAAGTACTTTACCATTTATATCTTTTACTTGAATTTTCCCTCCAGAAGCTGCATCAAGATCAGCAGTACTATATTTTAAAACTTTATCTCCATATTCATCAGTCTGAGCAACACCACCCATATGATAAGTGCTACCATTCGTAGTAAAAAGTTGATAATCAGAACCAGCTTTTAATTCGTCAGCGGTGTATAGATTATCTGAACCATCTGGATCAATTTTGATAGTTTCTTGATGATAATACATAAATTGCCTATGTTTCCCATCTGAAACTTCCTCGTGAGTAGCGGGGTCAGAATCCTGTTTTTGATCAGAAACAGATCCATTTTGCTTATCATACTGATCATAGAGAGGATCACCATTTACGTAAACTCCATTTTTATAACGACCGCCTTTAGCTATATAATCAGTATTATCAGCAGTAGAAGCTATGATATAAGCAGTTCCATTACTCTCATAAGCATCCATTTTGTAACCTAACTCTAAATTCACATATGAATTATCTTTTTGGTCATCGGCTGTTAAAGCTAAAGTCGTTACAGGGGAAAAATTTTCCCTATTATAAAGATAGATACGTCCATCTTTAGTTGCGATATTTGAATCAGTCCCATCAATTTCTATATTATTTGCTTTAGGAGCAGAGCTTATAACAAAAGAATTAGTAGTGACTAAGTTAGCACCTATTGAAGAGCCTTCAATTTTATTAAGACCACCTCCTGTATAAGTTTTCTTAACGTTTGCTGCTAATTCCGCACCCTTAAAGTCAACATCAAAGTAATTGTTAGATTCTAAACCTACTCTAGTTTTGTAGTCATAATTACCACCTAAAAGAGAGGTTCCTTGATAAGTGTCCTCCTTAACTACAGTTCTAATATCCATTAAAATCTGATTTATTTCTAATTGAAGATTATTTTTTTCAAGTTGTAATTCATTGAGTTGATCTGTTGTAAAACCAGTTGTATCAATCGATCCCAATGTATCATGAGCATAATAAACTATCTCATGCATTCTATTTAGCTTTTTACCGACCGTATCCCATACATCACGACTCTGTTCAAGTCTATTAGTAAATAATGTAATACTGTTTATAGAGGAGCTTAAACTTTTAATATCAGAATCATAGTTATTTAGTTTTGCTACAGTATCTTGACCAACGCTATTATCACGCCTCGTGTTTCTTTGTGTAAAGTTACTAACCCCCCTTTGTAATTGCATAGCTCTCACATCGAGTGAAACTAAAGGCTGCATGCTATCGCTAATATAGACCATATTTGATTTTATCCCCAGAAATCTTGAAGCCTAAAAGGGCTATCATACACCATATACCCTAGTCTAATAAGTCTATAACGCCTTAAGCGGTCTTTACTGTTTCATTGACAGCAGTTTTTAATCTTTCTGTTATTTTTTCTTTTCCTATTAAATGAGCTATAAGACCTAAATCAGGTCCACTCGTTTTACCACTTATAGCGATACGTACTGGCATAAACAGTTTTTTCCCAGATAATTTCAGTATTTTCCCAATAGTGTCAAGACCTGTTTTAAAGGAAGCAGGTTCATCAAAATTTATTCCGTCATGATCTATTAGCAGAAGAATTTTTTCTATAATCTCTTTTCCTTCTTCAAGAATCTTCATCTCTTTTTCATTATTTACAGTAAAATCCTCGAAGAAATAATCTATATGAGAATCAATTTGCTCAAACTTATCAATACTATCTTGCACAGCTTCGATCATTGATTTAATTTTCTCACCGTCATATTTCGTATTAGCAAGTAGATGCTTCGAAAAATCTTTACAGTAACTTATAATATCTTCATAATCAAGCTTACTTATATATTCACGGTTAAACCAATTTAGCTTCTTAATATCATAGATAGCAGGACTCTTACTAATATCCTCTATTTCAAATTCATCTGCAGCTTCATCTACAGTAAATACTTCACCGAGCGCCTCATCCGTGTAACTAGTAGCTATTAGATAGTTAACTAGGGCTTCTGGAAGATAACCTTGTTTTTTATAGGTGTCAACAGAAGCTATATCACCATGCTTACGCTTAGAAAGCTTCTGCTTATCCTGAGTAAAGATTAATGGTAAATGTCCAAATTCAGGAACTGGAAAATTTAGGGCTTTATATATCGCTATCTGTTTAGCAGTATTACTTAAGTGGTCCTCACCTCTAAAGATATGAGAGATTTGCATCGCGAAATCATCAACAACCACAGCAAAATTATAAAGAACCTGCCCTGAAGATTTCTGAATTACGGGATCACCACCTAAATCTTTAGTGTTAATAGACATTTCACCGCGAACTAAATCATTCCAGGTAATATCTCTATCCTCTCCTAGATTCAATCTCACGACGAAGGCTTTGCCTTCGTCTGCAAGCCTATCAGAATCTTCTTTACTTAAAGAACGCGATCTATTATCGTAACGAGTGATTTCTTTCTTAGCTTGTTGCTCTGCCCTTAAAGCATCGAGCTCTTCTTTAGTCGCAAAGCATCTATAGGCTTTGCCTTCATCAAGTAATTTTTGGATATAATTTTTATGAATATCTTCTCTTTTAGACTGTCGAATAATATTACCGTCAACCAAGCCTGTTATAGTCGCACCTTCAGGCGCATCCTCAGAACTAGGGTCATCCCAGCTAATATTTAACCATTTAAAACCATCTAAAATTTCATTAGTAAACTCTTCTATACTTCGCTCTCTATCAGTATCTTCCAACCTAAAAAGAAAATCCCCTTCGTGATATTTAGCAAAGAGCAAGTTATAGAGCGCAGTTCTAACGGTACCTAAGTGTAAGTTTCCAGTTGGACTCGGCGCAATTCTTGTTCTGACTTTTTTAAAGTTACTTTCAGTCATTTGCTTTATATTCTACCCTGATTCGTCTATAAAGTTAACATTTCATAACTTTCCAGGTTTACTTGATTATTACGGTAATCACAAATAATATTTTCAAATAATTTGTGATGGTTCTTTTGAATAAATACTAAATGCTACTTCTTTCGTCTCAGGGAAATCCTCTCGAAAATGACAACCTCTACTCTCTTCTCTATTTAGAGCTGAACTTATAATCAACTTAGCTAATCGAGTAGCTTTAAATTCTTTTAGATTTTCCAAACTAGTTAAAGCTTCGTTTAGTAAGCTCTCAGATCTCACCAAGCCCATAGCTTTAGAAAGAATATTTTTTACTTTTTCAAGGTTTTCTTTCTCGATATTTTCAGCTTCATAAGTATATTCTTGAACATAGCTAGTACTTATTTCTAAGCTTTTATTAGCAATTATTTCTTCTAAGATTTCGTTTAATTCAGAACTATTTAAAATATCATTAGCAATAAACTCAGGCATAACAATGCACTCTAAAAGTGAGTTACTTGCAAGCCTATTAGCTCCATGTAAACCTGTAGAAGCTACTTCACCTAAAGCATATAAACCATCAACTGAAGTCTTACCATTAATATCAGTCTTAACACCACCTACGCTGTAATGAGCAGCTGGTTTAACTGGAAGCATCTCTTTACTGAGGTCAAAACCTCGAAGATTGCAGAAATGATTTATATTCGGATACTTAGCTTCAATTTCATCACTGGTCCAGCAAGTCATATCTAAATAAACAAAATCCGAGTTAGTTCTCTTCATCTCGGCTACTATAGATCTACTAACCACATCTCTAGTAGCGAGCTCAGCTCGCTTGTCATAGTTCTGCATAAATGCTTCACCATTAATGTTTTTAAGCGAGGCACCAGCTCCACGCACCACCTCTGAAATCAAAAAACACCTATCATCAGTGAAAAAAACTGTAGGGTGAAACTGCACAAACTCTAAATTTTCAAGCTCAGCACCAGCATCATAGGCAAGCATATGTCCATCACCAGTAAGTATACTAGGGGTAGTGTGATCATTATAAAGTCCTGCAAAACCACCTGAAGCAAGCACTGTATTTTTAGCTATTATCCTAATATATTCACCAGAGACTGTTCTCAAATCAGCTCCGACAACTCTATTCCCCAATTTTATTAATGAAAGAGCTTCTGTTCCCTGAGATATAGAGACATTCAAATTACATGAAACATTATCAAGTAATGGCTTCATCAATGCTCTACCCGTAGCATCAGCTACATGTAAAACTCTTTTAAAACTATGAGAACCTTCTAGGTTAAAATCTTTATCAAAGTTTACCCCCAAACCGATAAACTCTTCTACTCGCTTCCATGAAGAAGAAAGTACTTTTTCAACTACTTCTATCTTGGCTAAACCTTTTCCAGCTCTAACAGTATCCTGAATATGACTCTCTAGTTTATCTTCTGGGTTCCAAGGACTTACAACAGCAACTCCACCTTGGGCATATTTACTAGATCCTTCAGTTACAGCTTCTTTAGAGCAAACAAAAACTGACTGACCAGCTTGAGCAAGCTTTCTTGCCAAGTTAAGCCCAGCAATACCTGAACCGATAATTAATGTATCAAAGTAATATGACATGCGACATGTATTTTTATGATTTTACTATAAGCAGTTAAGTTCTTTATTAAAATTATATATCGCTTTTGCAAGAACTTTGGAATTTCTTTCCTGGAATTCAGTATTTGTAATTATTTCGGACTCTTCAGGGTGAATTAAAAAGCCCATTTCTAAAAGTAAACCGAAAGCATCTGGATTTTCCCTTAGTACGTGTAAATTTTGTCTATAAATTCCAGCGCTCGGGATTCCAGAAAACTCACTTAATTTAGAATTAATGTACTGAGCAAATTTACGAGAATGATCCTGGTAATAATGACAAGAAAAACCACGTTCCATAGATGGATCACGGGAATCAGGTAGAGCATTATGATGTAAAGAGATAAAAAAAGTGCACTTATTTTGTTTAGAAATTTCTACTCTTTCAGAAAGACTTATATCTCTGTCATCACTTCGTGTTAAGTAGTACTCAACCCCTAAGGACTCAAACTCTTTAACTAATTTCTGAGCAAAACTTAAATTAAGATCTTTTTCAAAAATACCCTTCGGGGAAATAGTCCCTATCTGTGAACCACCGTGACCAGCATCTATACAAACAACAAAGTCTGGCTCAATAAATCTGAAAATCAGACACAGATTATTATTTTCCCACTTTTCTTCAACAGACTTAACTGGCTTAGCCAGATTAATTTCTAACTTTGCTGAATCCTTCTCAATAATTTCAATCATAGATTTCTCATCCATGTAATGAATCCAATCTAAATCAGCTTTAATCTCTGATAAATCTAAACTAAAATTAAAAGAACTTTTCTTTTCCAAATTATAAATCGGAGCTATAGCTAAAGGAATTTCTATTTTATTTTTTGAAACAGTGATCCCCTTTAAAATGTTTTCTTTAATGCTTTGATTAGGTGGAAAAGAATCGTAGTATTTAGCATAAGCAACTGGAGCTAGATTGTCAGATTTCACACCCGTGATAGTTCTATTATACTTAACACCATCTATCTCAATATCAATAAGGTTTTCACCCAGTTTTAAATTAACTAAATGTGAAAAATTTTTATACTCATTAATTTTAACGGCTTCTCCATTAACAAAACATGAATCTTCTGCAGAGCCAATGAGAAAAATTCTCCTACTATCAGTCTTATGTCCCTCAGGAGGATAACTAAGCATAAATTACGATTAAAGTCTAAAAGCACCCCATTTGAATGACTTTTTAGCCTCATCATCTGGACTCTCGGAACCTAAATTCGGAACATCAGCAGAAACTGAAGTCTTAACAGGCTTTGCTGCTTCCATATTATTTAAGACAGAGGCAATATCATTTATAGAAGCTGAACCATTAGCTGTTTGTCTTACAAGCTGCTCAATGAGAGCATTTTTATAACTAGCTTCTCTTTCTCTAAGTTCTAATTGTTCTTTAAGTTCTTGAACTATTCTATGGCTCTCTCTAAGAGTTCTTTCTGCAGTTTGTTTTTCAATTTGGTTTTCTTGTTGAAGTTGTTTGATCTGATGTTTATATTCGATAATCTCTGTTTTCATTTCACTACAAAGTGCTTCTGTATTCTCTTTCCAGTTATTTAATTCTTTAATTTTTCTAGCTAAAGCATCTTTTTCTTCAACCATGAAGTCGACTTTGTCTTGAAAATCTTTTTTCGTTTGCTCAAGTTCTTTTTTTGCCTTAGTTAGATCTAATTCTGATAACTTCAAAGCTTCTCTAGCTGAATCCAAATCCGCACTGAGTTGCCTGCTTGAGGTTTTTTGACTTTTAAGTTCCATCTTTAATTCTTCGAAGTGATTTTCAACATGCTGGTACTTAACTCTCAAAGTTTCACTTTCATTAGCTTTAGAAACATAGCCATCCATAAGTGCTGAAAACTCAGGTGAAACCTTATGGTCAGTCTTTTCTGCAAGAACTTTTAGTTCTGACTTTATATCCCCTAAAATATCAGAGAAAGATTCACTAATATTCTCAGAAGCACCTGCGCTAGTTTCCAAATTCATACTTCAAAATTTTAATTTATATTAGGCTATTTAGCAAGTAAAGTGTAGTAAACCTCTAATAAGAGTGATATGAAGCTTGCTTATCGGTTTGAGCTTTGGAATAATTTCAATTCATTGAAATTATATTCGTAATCCGAACTGGCTACCGCCCCGAAAGCAAGAATTCTTATCACCTTATTTTAGGATTACTATAACCCTGTTTTTCTCATTTTTGATATGATTTTCCCCGTGAAAAAAAATGAAGACTTTGAAGATTTAAGCGGTTTCTCTGGCCTTTTTTCCTCATCATTCGACGATAGTATAGACTTTATCCAGAGGTTAAAGAATGATCCTGATTTCGGAAAAGAATCTAAAAACATAGAATTTTTAGAAGTTACTATAAAGAATTTACAGTTTGAAAATGAAAAAAATAAGAATCGGGTAAATGACTTAGAGACTGAATTAGCTCAGCTTTACAAAGAAGCTGAATCAGCTATAAATCTAAATAAAAAACTAATTAAACAAGTCGATGAATATAAATCCTTAATCAAAAATAAAACTAATTAATAAGCTAAGCAATAATTATCTTTAAAGTGCTACAATACATTGAGCTATGAAGACAGATATTCATCCAGATTCTAAAGTCATTGTTGCTACATGTACATGTGGTGCTGAGTTCTTAGTTGAGTCTACAGAAGAGTCACTAAGAGTTGAGGTTTGCAGTAACTGTCACCCATTCTATGCTGGTACGAATAAAGTTATTGATGCAGCTGGTAGAATCGACACATTTAAGAAAAAATATGGTAGCAAAAAGAAAAAAGCTGCTTAGATAAATATTTCGATAACTCTATTAAAACCCGCGGTCAAATAGATCGTGGGTTTTTTCTTTTTAAAAGTATACCCTAAGAACATTGATGCTAAAACATTAAGGTTTTCGCATGACTTGAAGTCACGCTACTTCTAATTCTGTCAGTTATAATGTAGCTTTAGTTAGCTTCTAAGTTATTGAAAAAAATTTTACTAGTTATATTATTCTTGCTCTTGGGTTATGTGCATGAAAGCAAGGCTGAGATATCAAACGTATCTGGTATTTGGCCTCAAGCAACTTTAAAAATAAAACTAAATGACGAATCACGTTTAATTTTAGGTTCTAGTCCTCGTTTAAATGACAACTTTAGAAGCTTCAATCAACACCTTTTCAATTCTGACTTTATTTATGATTTCAATGATCACTGGTCTGGTCTTTTCGGCTATAGGTGGTTAACTAGTTACCACGAAAATTTTACAAACCAGCACTGGCTTGACCAAGGTGTACTATACAGACATAAACTAAAAGTTAGTGAAAATAAAAAAATTTATTTTGTACACAGAGCTATGATTGAAGAACGTTTTATAACTGACCTAGATACTTATTCCACAAGATTCAGATATCTACTAAGTGCAAAAATGCCTATTACTAAATCAAAAAAACTTTCATGGCTAAGCTTTAATGAATTCTTCGTTAATTTAAATGAAACGATTAAAGGCCCACAACAAGGTATAGATAGAAATAGATTTTTCACAGGACTTGATTATGCCTTTAATAATAATGTTAGTTTACAGGCTGGTTATCAGTTAGAGTACTTAAACCTAGGCGGAGCTAATAAAAGATTTGAGCATCTTATCACCACAAATTTAGTTATTAGTATTTAATTAGAGATTAGTTTAATAGTAGACTATTAGATTTAAGTGCAAGTCTAGAAAAACTTATAATCTTTTCTTGTAAATCTTTTTTAAAATAAGTATTTAACCACTTAATTAATTCAAAAGAACTTTCTAAATCCAATTCAAATGGAGCAAATTCAGAATTCACAACTTTGAAAGTAGCATTGTTAAAGTTTTTAGAAACCGTGAAACGCTCAGAGCTAGGAATTATATTTTCTAAAGCTGCATAGCTAATTATAGGAATTATATTAGAAGAACCATCAAATCCAGTGCTACACTCTATCGGATAAAGACTATATGGATCATCATCTACTGGAATATACTCTTCTTGAAACTTATAAGCTTTAATCCAAGCACCAGCCTCGGCATTCGCTTTTTTCACCCAAAATTTACAAGCAAATTTACTGATATCCAGTTTATTAATCTTTAACCATCTAGACTCTTCAAAATTAGTCTCAAGAGAATTCATAAATATTATTTGCCCAGTTTAATATCCTCTATAATGGTTCGGGTGGATATTATTATTGATCAAGAAAATGCAAATCACAGATTAGATAGTTTTTTAGCCGAACATGAAGATATTGAATTATCCCGCTCTTACATTAAAACACTTATAAAAGATGGACAAATACAAGTTAATGAAAAATTAACTAAAGCATCATATAAGTTAAGAGAAAACGATAGACTCACTGTAGAGATTCCAGAAGCTCAAATTTTAGAAATTGAACCTGAAAAAATTGATTTGAATATAATCTTTGAGGACGATGATTTAATAGTCATTAATAAACAAGCTAACCTTATAGTTCACCCCAGCGAAAATATAGTCAGTGGCACACTGGTAAATGCTCTATTGCATCACTGTGGAGATAAATTATCAAGTATAAATGGAGTTAAAAGACCTGGCATAGTTCATCGTTTAGATAAAGATACTACCGGCTTAATGTTAGTTGCGAAAAGCGATATTGCTCATAAAAGTTTAAGTGAACAAATCAAAAACCGAAGCGCAGAAAGATACTATAAAGCTTTAGTCCTAGACAATATCAAAGACAATTCTGGAGCAATTATTCGTGCTATCGGTAGAGACTTAAATGATCGAAAAAGAATGCGTTGTTATGACAGCTTAGATAATGCGAGATATGCGAAAACGAATTGGAAAGTTCTCCGAAGACTAGAACATAATAGCTCTAAAGAGAATTACTGTCTTATCGAGTGTAAGTTAGATACTGGTAGAACTCATCAAATCAGAGTCCATATGGCTTACTTTAAGCACCCTATTATCGGGGACCCAGTATATGGAATTACAAAAAATAAAATTAAAGCTTCTAGACCTCTTCTCCATTCTTATAAACTAAGCTTCGAGCACCCTATTTCTAAAGAAAGAATGAGATTTGAAATTGAGCTGCCAGAAGATTTTAAATCTTCTTTAAGGTTTTTAAATACGAGTGAGTAAATACAGGATCAAAAAAAAAGCCCCTTAAGTAAAATAACAGAGGGGCTTATTAATATTATTTTCAATAAAACTCGCTCAACTAAGCAGCTGCTGCTTCTTCAGCAGGAGCTGCTTCACCAGCTTCCTCATCTTCCATAGCAATAGCACCACGCTTAGCTACAGCTTTAACTATGATTTCACCTAAAGGCTCTTGAATTTCTAACTTATCATTAGCTGGTAAATCAGCAAAACTTATCATATCTCCAGCTTTCTTTAAGGTGTCGATAGAAACTTCAACATCATCAGGAATATCTCTAGGTAAACACTTAACAGTCATCTCAGTGTATTGTGTTACGATATCAGCACCCATTTTCGCTGCTGGAGATTCACCAACAAACTTAAGGGCAACTTTCGTAGTTAATGTATGACCTCTCTTAACCTTATAGAATTCAATATTTTTAACCTCGTTAGTCACAAAATCTTTTTGAATATTTCTGATTAAAACTTCGTGTGTATCATTTCCAGCTTTAAGATCAATTAAATGCTTATAATCTTTAAAAGCTATCTTTTTAAAGTCTTTAAGGCTAACCTGACAACTAATAGATTCACTAAGCTCTGGCCCATATAGAGTAGCAGGAATAAAACCCTCTCTCCTTAAAGCTCTAGCCTTAGTTTTAGCGTCGCGTTCTTCTACATTTAATTCAATTGCCATAATTCGTTCCCTGAGCTTATAGATAATAGCAAAAATTAAACTATTTTATCTAGTAATTTTTAGTTAGTCTTGGGGATATTTAGATTAAATATGGCATTAAATCCACTAAGTCCAACAAATAATGGTCTAAATGATCTAAGCCTTAGATCGGGCTTAAGCCAAATGACGAGCAAATTAAATAATGCAGCTGAAAAAATTAAAACAAATAGACTAGGAGTAGAAAAGTCCTCAAATGAATTTCAAAAAGTAATCAGTTCAAGCAGCTTAAGTAAAGAGATTAATTTTAGTCCCGAAAGAATGCAAGAAAGACTAGCTAATATACGCCAATTAGGTGCAGCACTAAAAAAATACTTCACTCCAGGTGTTGTTTCAGACTATCTAGTAACAACTCATTCTTTCCTAACAGATCTTCAAGAGCATAGCTTTGAAGGACAAAATGATAAAGATGGTTTGTTTGAAAAGTTAAATATAGTAAGCGAAGAATTAGATAATATTTCAACAGAGTTTTTTAGAGAACAAAAAGATGAACTTAAAATCGCAGCTTCACTCGATTTAATCGAAGGAATGCTTGTTGATGTAATGGCTTAAAATTTAACCAAAAGCTCCTTGCAAGTTTCATAGTTTCCTATTTATACTACTCAAAGTGGTACAAGATTTCGTTTATAGCAAAGCTAAAGAGCTTCTAGATTACCAAATCAAAAAGTCTAAGGAGTTTAGGCCTTTTGAAACTAATTGGTGGAATAAACAAATTCTAAATTTAACAACAAAGCTACCCACACTTCAAAAGCAACTCTTTAAATACGTAGACCTCTATCCGACACTTGCTAACAATAAAGCAAGACGTAAATTTCTTTCAGAATATTTTTTAGAGAAATCTATTTTTGGTGCAGAGCTTCTTGATTCACTCAAAGAAGTTCCTTTGATATCAAATTCTATTTCAACTCTTACTGAATTTGGTATTAAGACTATGTCTTATAACTTTATCGTCGACAAGAATCCAAAAGTCCTTAATGAAAAATTAGCTGAGTTAAAAGACCTAGGCTTAAGCTGTACCTTAGATATTTTAGGAGAACTAGTGGTCTCAGAAAAAGAAGCTGAGCAATACTTTGAAGCATATTTAGATATCATCAAATCAAGGCCAGGAGCTCAAATTTCAATTAAGCTTTCAAGTCTTTATGCTCACCTCAAACCTAAATCTCACGAGTTAAATAAGAAAAAACTTTTACCGAAATTAATAAAGATATTTAAAACTGCTAAAGAGTATGGCTCCTCAGTCACTGTAGATAGTGAGCACTACGAATACAAAGATCTCTTTTTTGATATAAGCAAAGAAGCATTAATGTCAGAAGAGCTCAGAGACTGGGATGGAGCAGGAATAGTAATCCAAGCTTACCTAAAAGAAAGTAAAGATGATCTCTTAGATTTTATCGACTTCGCTCTAGAAAGAGGAACTAAGTTTAAAATCCGCTTAGTTAAAGGAGCTTATTGGGACTATGAAAGAGCTATCGCTCTTCAGAACAACTGGAGAATACCAGTCTATGAGAAGAAAGTAGATACAGATGCTAACTACGAAGAATTAATTGGTATCTTAATGCAAGCTCACGAATATGTTTATCCAGCTATTGCTAGTCATAATATGCGTTCAACTGCTCAAACAATCAGGTGGGCTAAAGAATTAGACCTAGCTAAAAACGAGTTTGAATTTCAGTTTCTTTATGGAATGTTAGACCCAGTCAAGTCCTATTTAAAAGAAGAGAACTATCAAGTTAATGTTTATTTACCTTTCGGGGATTTAATAGAAGGAATGGCTTACCTAGTGAGACGTTTACTAGAAAACACTGCTAACAACTCCTTTGTATATCAAAGTATTAATGATAAGCACAGTGTTGAAGCACTACTAAAACCCCCTATAAAGGAAACTAATACAGAATTAATAAATGAAAATTGTCTACAGCAAGATTCAATCGAATCTTTTACAAATGCAGCAAATTTAGATTTTTCCAAAAGAAATAATTGTGAAAGAATTAGTGACGCTATTGAAAGACTAGAAACTAAGATAATGGATTCACCATTTAATGCTTACCCTATAATCAATTCTCAAAAGAAAAAAACAGAGAAGATTATTAACTCGATTAATCCTGGAAATATAAATCAAATACTAGCCAAAGTAAATTTAGCCTCAGTAGGTGATCTAAACTCTGCAATAGAACACTCAGAGAACTCCTTTAAATTCTGGAAAAAAGTTCCATGGCATCAAAGAGTAGAAATACTTGAAAGCTTTGCCCAGAAAATTGAAGAGAAAAGAGATTACTACAACGCAATTACGATTCTTGAAGCTGCAAAGCCTTGGGAAGAAGCCGATGCTGAAATTTCAGAAGCGATAGATTTTCTTAACTACTATGCTAAACAAGCTCGAGAATTATTCAGTTCAAATCGCTTAAGATCTTTTCCTGGAGAAAATAACCAAAATAACTACCAAGCAATTGGAATAGCTGGAATTATTTCACCATGGAACTTTCCTTTTGCAATAATGCTAGGAATGACATCGGCTGCTCTTGTAGCTGGAAATACAGCCATAGTGAAGCCTTCAGAGAATACTTCCTTTATCGCCTACGAAGTAATTAAAGATTTCATCAAACATATTAAAGATTCTCTTAACAACAAAAAAGATTCAGGAGCAGTGCTGCAACTACTATTAGGTGAGGGTTCTAGTATCGGAGATGCTTTAGTTAAACATAAAAAAATTAAAATTATCAGTTTCACCGGCTCTAGACTTGTTGGCATGAATATAAATAAGTTTGCCAATGCAAATATTAATCTTAAGAAGAAAGTAATCACAGAAATGGGTGGTAAGAATGCGATTATCGTTGATGAAACTGCCGACTTAGATTTGGCAGTACCTGCAATTATCAAATCTGCCTTTTCCTTTGCTGGACAAAAATGCTCTGCTTGCTCAAGGTTGATAGTCGTGAAAGAACTCTATGAAGAAATCAAAGAAAGACTTATAGAATCTAGCAAAACTTTAATTATCGGCGAGGCAAAGAAAGCTGAAACAGACTTGTCAGCAGTCATAGACGAAAAAGCTTTTAATAAAATCAAAAGGTATATAGATAAAGCTAAAATAGATGGCAAAATTCTAATAGCTGATTTAGAAAAACCTAAAGATGGTTACTATGTAAGCCCAATGATAATCGAGGATTTAGATCCGAAAAGTATAATTATAAAAGAGGAAATATTTGGGCCAATTTTAGCTTTAATAAAAGCTGAGGATTTAAATGACGCTCTTAGAATAGCTAATGGTACAGACTATGGTCTAACAGGGGCTTTTCTAAGTAGAAGTCCTCAGAATATTGAATATATAAAAGAAAACTATGAGGTCGGTAATCTTTATATTAACCAAGGTTCAACTGGAGCTGTCGTTAGTAGACAAGCCTTCGGTGGAACTAAACTTTCAAGCATCGGCTATAAAGCAGGTGGACCTAATTATTTATTACAATTCCTAGAAGAGAAAACTATTACTGAAAATACTATGCGTCATGGGATGATAGTATAGTTATTTTAAAATGATGCTTCTTCATCATCTAAAAATCAATAACTTATGGAAAGCTAGATTTAATAAAGAAGAGAAAGTAAAAGTAGACAAAATAATTAGCATCATAGAGAATACCATCAATGGCGGTGGCGGCAGAGATGGCGGGGAGTCTACAGACGATTAGCTTAATCTTAATTAAGTTTAGCTTTATTTCTTATAACTGTTAATTTTCAAAAAAAGTGGTCGGGACAGCAGGATTTGAACCTGCGACCTCTTCGTCCCAAGCGAAGCGCTCTACCAAGCTGAGCCATGTCCCGTAAGATCGAGTATTAATTATAAAACTCTTTTAAAAATAAATCTTGATTATTTCTGAAATAAAGATTAAGAAAAATATTTGTTTTCAAAGTCAGCATAGATATTTTCAACAATATTCTTTTCAAAGATATCAGTTTTCTCTTTCCCACAGATTTCTTCAAGCGCCACAGGCTCAGCTTTAGCTATTGAGATATTCTCTTCTTTAATCTGATAACTGCTCTTAAATAAATTTAAACCGACCCCGATAACATTAAAACTTTTATTATTATGAGCAAATCTCTCAATTAAAATCCCTGCAAGCTTTTTCCCATTCCAATAAATATCATTAATAGGTTTTATAGAAAACATATTGAAGTCACTGTAAGAGCATTCTTTCAAAGTTCTTTTCATAGATTCTAAAACTATCTGAGTTGCTTCATAAGCAGCAAAATTCTCCTCTGGGATTCTGAGTGAGCTTAAGAGTGAAATATATAAGCCTGCACCAGTGGGAGATGCCCAAGACTTACCATGCTGTCCTCTACCATTACTCTGAGTCTGAGCTTGAAATAAAACAGGTTTTTTAGTATCCCAAGCTTCTTTATTAAAGTCACTAATCACATAGCGTTTAGCCTCATTCATAGTAGAATCAAGCGACTGATATTTTTTAATAAATTCCATAGTTTAGCTTACGCCTTCTTCTTTTAATACTGAAAATTTAAAGTCATCATTTTCAAAATCAATATTAACTTTAGAATTGGGCACTAACTTTTTAGCAAGAATAAAGTTTGCAAGAGCATTTTCAATTTTTTGTTGAATTACACGTTTCACTGGTCTTGCTCCAAAAACTGGGTCGTAGCCTATAATTCCCAACTGCTCAACAGCATAATCAGAAAGTTCTAATTCTATTTTCTTCTCTTTTAGTCTTTCTATTAGACCTTTCATTTGGATTTCAACTATACCTTTCATTTGAGACATCTGCAATGCAGAGAATATAACGATATCATCGATTCTATTAATGAATTCTGGTCTAAACTGCTCTTTCATAGCAGCCACAACTTCTTCTTTTAATTGTTCGTGTTTAACACGAGCCGTTTCATCACCAGAAACAGAATCAGCTTCATCGACATCGATGTTAGCTTCTTGCATTTCTGGATCAACATTCGTTAAACCGCCTCCTAACTGTCTTTCTATAATTAACTGACTACCAAAGTTACTTGTCATAATAATAATGGTATTTTTAAAGTCAACTCTTTTACCTTTACTGTCAGTTAAGCAACCGTCATCCAAGATTTGTAGTAAAACGTTTGAGATATCTGGGTGTGCTTTTTCAAATTCATCGAGTAAAACTATCGAGTAAGGTTTTCTTCTCACAGCCTCAGTTAACTGTCCACCTTCCTCGAAGCCGACATAACCTGGAGGTGCACCGATTAACCTAGCCACAGTATGCTCTTCCTGATACTCAGACATATCGAGTCTGATCATGGCATTTTCATCATCAAAAAGTGCTTCAGCTAAGGCTTTTGCAAGTTCGGTTTTACCGACACCAGTAGGACCCATGAACATAAATGAACCTATAGGTCTATTAGGATTAGAAAGCCCAGCCCTAGATCTCTTAACAGCCTCAGCTACAGCTGTAACAGCTTCATGCTGACCTATAACTCTTTTATGAAGTATGTTTTCAAGTTCTAAAAGTTTTTCTGTTTCTTCAGCTAGAAGTTTATTTACTGGGATACCAGTCCATCTAGATACAATATCAGCTATCTCACTTTCATCAATTTCTTCTTTCAATAACTGATTTTCATACTTACCTTTATCTGAGGCAGATTTCTGGTCAGCGTTACTTAACTTTTTCTCCAATTCAAGTAAAGTTCCATACTTAAGCTCAGCTGCTTTCTGTAAATCAGCACTTCTCTCTGCTTCTTCAATAGCGAGCTTAGTTTTGTCAATCTGTTCTTTAAGCTCATTTACATTGACGATTTGAGATTTTTCAAACTCCCACTGTTCACGAAGTTCTTTAGCTTTAGCTTCATCTTCTAAAAGCTCCGCATCAATCTTTTCTAAACGTTCTTTATTCTCTTCTTCGTCAGCTTTTAAAGCTTCCTTCTCGATTTTATTCTGCATTATCTTATGATCAAGCAGATTTAATTCATGAGGAGCAGAATCAATTTCCATTCTTACTTTAGCTGCTGCTTCATCGATAAGATCAATAGCCTTATCTGGTAAAAATCTATCAGTTATATATCTATGACTCAGCTTTGCTGCAGCAACTAAAGCATTATCTTTGATACGAACACCATGGTGCACTTCGTATTTCTCTTTAAGACCACGAAGTATAGAAACTGTTTCATCGACACTCGGTTCATTTACTTGAACTAACTGAAATCTTCTTTCTAAAGCAGCATCTTTTTCTATGTATTGTTTATATTCACTATAGGTAGTCGCACCTATGCAATGCAACTCTCCTCTAGCTAAAGCTGGTTTAAGAAGATTACTAGCATCCATAGCACCATCAGTCGCTCCAGCACCAACTACAGTGTGAAGTTCATCTATGAATAGAACAATCTGCCCCTCACTTGCCTGAACTTCCTTGAGAACTGCTTTTAACCTTTCTTCAAATTCACCTCTAAATTTAGCCCCAGCGATTAAAGCCCCCATATCAAGTTCTATAACTCTTTTATCTTTTAGTCCTTCTGGAACATCTTTATTAATAATCCTCAGAGCTAAGCCTTCAGCTATAGCTGTTTTTCCGACTCCTGGAGCACCAACTAAAACTGGATTATTCTTCCTTCTACGAGAAAGGACTTGAATTACTCTTCTAATTTCATCTTCCCTTCCGATTACTGGATCAAGCTTTCCTTCTAAAGCAATTTGAGTTAAGTCTTTAGCAAATTTTTTGAGAGCATCATTAGTAGCTTCGGGATTATCACTACTAACTTTTTTACCTTTTCTTATCTTCCCTAAAGCTTTCTTAAACTTATCAGCGTTCAAATTATAATCTTTGAAAAGCTGATCTAAAATAGAACCATCCTCTAAAGCCGCTAAATAGAAGTGTTCTAGTGATATAAAATCGTCATCATTTTTAGAAGCAACACTGATCGCATTAGTAAAAAAATCTTGAGTTTTAACTGAAACTCCGATTTGTTCATTTGCAACAGCAAGTGGACTTGCTTTAGGCTTTTGCTTAAGCTGGTCATATATATCAGCATGTAATTTTCCAGGATTTATTTTTAATTCTTCTAAAGTTTTATAGAGGTCGGTTTCTTCTAATTTTTCTAACTCTAAGCAAACATATAGAATATGCTCTGGGTCTATAGTTGAATGATCTAACTGTTTTAATAATCCTCTACAGTTTATGATCACTTGTTGAGCGTTCTGAGTAAACTTACTTAAGTCCATATACTTAGGATTTTAGCAAAAAAACAAAACTCATATTACAATGTTATGGTAATCGTTTAATGGTAGATTCTCTTGCTGATAATGTAGTGACGTCTCAAAGTAGCCTTGCTACGTTAACTAATTTATTACCAGACCTAGAGCCTAGCTTACAGATAGTTGGCTTGCTTTTCATATTAAGTTTCTTACCAATAATGGTAGTAACTATGACACCCTTTTTGAGGATCGTTTTAGTTTTGTCATTATTGAAGCAAGCTCTAGGTACTCAAAACTCACCACCGACTATGGTTATAGTAGGTTTGGGGTTATTTTTAACAGGATACATACTAGGTCCTGAAATAAAGAAAATTAATACGGAAGCATTGATTCCACTTGCGAATAATGAAATGAAGCTGCCAGAAGCTTTAACACGAGCCTATGGTCCACTCAAACAGCATATGTTAAGGAATGCAGATAATACCGATATCAAGTTTTTCTATCAGTTAAGTAGAACTCCGCTCCCAAAGAATAGCCAAGAAATTCAAGCTCGTGAGTTAGTTATTTCGTATCTTTTAGGTGAGCTAAGAAAAGCTTTTCAAATAGGTTTTTTAATTTTCATACCATTTCTGGTCATTGACTTGATAGTTGCGAACATTCTCTTAGCATTAGGTATGATAATGTTATCTCCAACAATTGTTTCTTTGCCATTTAAAATTATGATCTTTATCGGTATTGATGGCTGGCAATTAATAGTAAAAGGACTTGCAAATAGCTTTAACTAAATAGATGGATTGGATACCTGAAATAATTCGAGAAGGCATTTTAACGGTTCTATTTATATCTGGACCACTTGTAATTCTTGCTGCCTCTCTAGGTTTATTTGTCGGGGTATTACAAGCTGCAACCCAAGTACAAGAACAAACATTAGGTTCTGCAGTTAAAGTAATTGGTTTATTTTTAGCTTTAATTATTGGTGGCTTTTACATGTTTTCATACTTAAAAAGGTACGCTGAAAAAAATATTTCTAGAGCTTTTTCTTTAATCCCTACACTAACTAATCACCCCCTGCCAAGAGCGCTTTACTTTGACCCACCAGTTCAAGCTCCGAATAAGGGTCTCAAAGGTCAACCAGCTAGGCTTGAGATGAAAAAGCCAGAACCCCCTCCTAAAAAAGAGCCTTCAAAGCTTAATGCTAAAGATATGGCTGAAGAACCCGACACAATAGTTGGTTCTCAGGGCAGTATAAGTAAACCTTTGCCTAAGCCTTCTAAGCAAATCAAACCACCACCGCCACCAACTCAAAAACAGCAATTAATTAAACCTAAGCCAGCCCCACAGGCTGCTCCAGCTCAACCGACTACACCTCAAGCTAACCCTCAAATCAAAGCTGAAACTATAGGTGAGCCTCCAGCGACTAATGAGCAAGCACAAACCCCGGCTAGAGAACAAGTTTTAGTTGCTCCTGCAGAGAAAAAAGAGGAAGACTTCTCAAGTCTAATAAATAAATTAAAGAAAGACGCCGCAAAGGAAATTGAATAATGTTCGCTGAACTGAATGATCTTTTTTTCGGCAATGAAGTACTTGCAGGTTTAGGACAATGGATCACTTCAGCTTCACTAATCTTTGCTCGAATAGTAAGCTTTGTGCATATGGCACCAGTTTTTTCCAATAAATCTGTTTTTTCGCTTGCTAGAATTGCAATAGCACTAATACTTTCATTTATATTTTTTGATATCCATCCAGATATAAAAGTTCCAGATGAAGGTTATTTCTTACCTTATGTATTGTTTTTAAATGTAGCTATAGGTCACCTAGTAGGTTATATATCTAGACTGCTTTTCAGTATAGTTACAGCTGGAGGAGAGATGATGGATTCTTCCATGGGTTTCTCTTCTGCGCAGATTTTCGATCCAGGTTCAGGTGCACAAACAACCCTTATCGGAAGATTTATGACCACGCTTGCTATCGTAATTTTCTTCATGGTAAAAGGTCCTGAAAGAATGATTGCAGGACTTTATAAAAGTTTTGAGCTTTTTCCTCTTTATGGTGCAGACATAAGTTTTGAAATAGATAGAATAATTTCACTCACAGGCGACATTATCACTATGGGCTTCATTATTATCAGTCCAGTAGTACTTACAATCCTTCTTAATGACTTGATTCTGGGCTTAATATCACGTGCCTCACCACAGATCAATGCATTCCAAATAAGTTTCACAATTAAACCTTCTCTAGGGGCAACAGTCTTAATTTTAATCCTACCACTGTTTTTAACAGGGATGATGAATCTATTTACTAGTGGTTCTCGTTACTTCTATACAGGACCTATGCCTTAGTTAACAAGCCTGCTGCATTCATTTTAAGCAAAAAAAACCGCGCATTAAGCACGGTTAATAAAATGGTACCCCCAAGGGAATTCGAATCCCTGTTGTTCGGATGAAAACCGAATGTCCTAGGCCACTAGACGATGGGGGCTAATGAACTTTAATTATTTTATATTACGCACCTTAACTTTTGCAATGCTCAAATTATTTTTTTAATTTTTTCATTATGTAAATCATAATAATTAAAAGATTTAAAGAAAATATGTAAAAAAATAAGGTCTATGATATTATTTTCTTTCTGTGTCATGCACAAATATCATGAAGGCTAACTATTACCGATAGGTACATGAATAATGAACAAGTTAGTTACTGTGAGGAGGAAAATAAAATGGATCAAAAAGAATTAGGCTTATTAGCTAAGAAAGAGGGAATGACTCAAATTTTCGACGAAAATGGTTTCGTTATCCCTGTCACTGTAATTAAAATTGCAGAGAATATTGTAACTGACATTAAAACTGCAGATAGAGATGGTTACACATCAGTTCA
>CALBDR010000409.1 GCA_937927525.1 uncultured Candidatus Melainabacteria bacterium | reverse complement strand
AAAGAAGCTGATGAGAATAACCTGTTCTTTGATCTTCCTAGAATTCGTCCCAAGTCATTTGATGATATTCAGTTTATCGTTCAGCGTAGAATCTCTGGGCTGACAACCGACGGTAGTGGCGTTGAAACTATCGACGTAGATGTTTCTGGATCTGAAGCATTCACTAACACTACTACCTGGATCGCAGCATTTGACTCCGATGGTGGGCATGTTGCACCTGTAATCACCCTTCAGCAGGTAACAAACGCAAATGACCGAGCACAGCTGGACTTTGGTCCTACATATGCCAACAAGAACTTTGAGGTTCTGGTTGCGGTTCAGAAGTCTTATACTCCAGCAAGTGCAGTCATCAGATCGAAGACTATCACAAACACTACAGTGACTACTACAATTGATTCTGATGGAAGCGGTATCCTCTATGTTCCGCTGTCTAAAGCAGACATTTACAATGTAACTAGAGTCACTGACTCAGACTCAGATGGCGTAGACCTGTCCGGATTCTTTACACTAGATAATGGGCAGAGAGATAACTTCTACGGTGAGGGTAGACTCATCCTCAACACTGGAGTTACAGCTCCATCCGGAAACGTATTCGTTAGATACGACTACTTTGCACATGGGACTGGCCACTTCTTTGGTCCTACATCCTACACCGGATTGAATCTGGATAGTATTCCTACATACACCACAAAGCTCGGCGAAGAAGTTGAGCTAAGAAACGTATTAGACTTTAGACCAAGAAAAGGTGATGGAGACACTGAGTACTCTACCGGCACTGCTATTGTCAATGAGATTCCTACAAACACTAGCCTAATCACTTCAGATATTGAGTACTATCTCCCTAGAAGAGACATCTTGGTTCTTACTGCAAACAATGAAGTTGAGTATATTGAAGGAACTAGCTCCTTTAATCCAGTGTACCCAACTACACCTAATGATGCAATGAAGATCTATGAGATTGATCTTGAAGCTTACACTGATGATGAAGATGATGTAGACTTCTCTTCTATCGGTAACATCAGATACACTATGGCAGATATCGCTAGACTTGAAGACAGGATTGAAAGGGTAGAAGAGACTACTACCCTCAGCCTCCTTGAGTTAAATGCAGCAAACATTGAAGTTCTCGATGATAGCGGGAACAACCGGTTTAAGAACGGGTTCTTTGCTGATAACTTTGAGACTAATGACTTTGTAGATATCAGCACCGGCGAGTTCTTTGCTTCCTTTGATGAAGATCAGGACTTGATCCAGCCTCTGTTTACGAGTAAGAGTGCAAACCTCTTTGTAGACTCCGCAGCATCTTCTGGAGTGACTGTAGCCGGAGAGCTTGTCATGCTTTCCTATAACGACTCCGCAGTCATCTCTCAGCTAGTAGCATCTGAGACTGAAAACGTCAATCCATTCGCAATCATCTCTCATGTAGGTTCTATTGAGATGGTGCCTTCGGTTGACAACTGGACTGAAGTCAATGAGGTCAGAAACGGCCGGTTGATCGTTCAGCCTAGAAGAGTAGCTCAAAGAGTTCAGTTAAGAAGAAGAGCAATTGCTAGTATTGACTGGCGCAGAACTAGAAATGGAAGACTTGCTGCTAGAAGACGTATTCGCCGTAGGCTTCCATTCTCTCTTAGAACTATCATTTTAAGAAATAGAAGAAATGCAAGACGGATTCGTCCTTTACCCGAGGTGAACCAGCAGTGGAACGTAACTTCAACTACAAGAAGAACTCAAGCCGGCACCACTGTCACCACTGTAAGAGAAAGAACCGAGCTTTCTGACTTTATCAGACCTAGACTGGTATTCTTCCGTGCACGTGGCCTGCGTCCACGCAGCAGACACTTTGCTTTCTTTGATGGTACTTCTGTTACTAACTTTGTTCGCCAAGAGTCATCTGTAAACAGAAACTCTATTAGAAGGTTAGGTGGTGGACAATTCCGCGGATCTGTAAATCACCCTGATGGAGACACAGTACTTACAAGTGACAGCGCCGGAGAACTTATCGGATCGTTCTTTATTCCAGCAAACAGATTCCAGACCGGCGACAGGGAGTTCAAGCTGATTGATATCAGTGTGGATGATGAAGATGCTGCTCTTTCTCATGCCAGCAGCACCTACAGTGCCAATGGTACAGTGATTACTAGAGAGATCAGCACTCGATTCATTCCTCGACCAAGACCAAGAAGACGTCGCAGAAGATCCAGAAGAAGAGATCCGCTGGCACAATCGTTCCAGCTTCCAATGGAGACGGGTGGATTCGTCAGCAAGATCGATGTATTCTTCAAGACACGGCCGACTGAGAACATTCCGATTAGAATGCAGATTCGTCCTATGATTGCTGGTGTTCCTTCTGAGGAATTCCTTGCTGAGACTACAGTGTTTAGAGATGAAGTCCAGATCCCTGGAGATCTGGATGACATGACGACAATCGCATCTAGTCCTACTAGCTTCCCATTCGAAGAACCTGTGTACCTGCAGCCTGAAACAGAGTACTGCTTTGTCCTCTTAGCAGATACTAATGATTATAATGTCTACGTTGCAAAGGCAGGTGACTTTGAGATCGGTACTACTGAAAGAAGAATCAGACGTCAACCTACCCTCGGATCTATGTTCTTATCACAGAACTCTAGAACCTGGACACCTGACCAGTCCAGAGACCTGATGTTCGAGATCTATGCAGCATCCTTTAGCACTGGTAGTACCGGCACTGCATACTTAAGAAATGATGATATTGAGCCAGACCTTCTTGGTAACAACCCCATCTTTATCGATTCAGGCGAGACAGACGTGTTCATCAGGCACCCTAACAGTGGATTGATGAAAGGCGACACAGTTGTTATCGATGGATTAGATTCCAACGGAGACTACGGAGGAATTACTGGGACCTCTATCCTTGGCAACAGGACAGTTCAGCGTGTAGACGGATACGGGATCTTGATCACTGCAGATTCTGCTGCAACCTCATCCACCGTCACTGGAGGAGACTCAGTCACTGCTACTCAAAACATGATGTTTGACAGGGTTGTACCTAACATCGAAACGTTTATTCGACCAGAAGTATCCTTGACCCTGTCAGCTAACTTTATCAATGGTGTATCGCTGTCTGGAGCAAATGAAGTGACTCAGACAGTAGGATACTCTGCGTCTACTACAAACCACATCTTTGACGGAAACGAGCCTATCATCCTTGAAGCTCCATCGATGGTTGCTGGTAGAACCCTAGAGGTAACTAACTTGGGCGCAAATAGGTCTGCCAACATAACGGCC
>CALBDR010000408.1 GCA_937927525.1 uncultured Candidatus Melainabacteria bacterium | reverse complement strand
CGATAAGATTTCTTCTCATCATTATCAAGAATGCGACGATCTAGTTAGAGAATTAGAAGAGGCAACTAAATACGCAAAGAAGCGTATTAAAAAAATGAAATAAGGAGACGTAATGAGCAAAGACTTAGATTACCTGGCTAAGAACTTTGTTTATAAACGTGACGGAAAACTAGATAACTGGCAGATAATGCCTCTTGATAAATTAGAAGGTGACTGCGACGATTATGCAGTCACTGCTCTATACCTAGCATGCGATAAATCGCTTGTTAAATTTTGGTGGTCAATACTTACCTTCCAAGCCATCTTCTGGCACACCCTCTCACCAAAGGGTAATGGACATCTAGTCCTATGTTATAAAAACCGCTATATCGATAATTGGCAGAAGACCTGGGTAACTAAAGATACTCTTACATATAAAGGGTACGTCTTTAAATTTCCGTGGATCTTTCCCTTCTGTGGCATTAAAATGTTGATCGGTGTATTGGTCAGACGTAAAAATGGAGCGTGATGACGAAGTGTGGTCTGATATTCCTGATGAAGATCTTTGGATCTACGATAAGCTTATACTCTCAAAAAGATTAGGTTATGTTTGTGGTCCGGTAGGAGTGGATGTTCCTAAGCCGGGCTTTTATTGTGTCAGACCTTGCGTCAATCTCTTAGGTATGGGCGTAGGGTCTACAATAAGATACATCGTTGAGGACACAGATATGTATCCTGCAGGATACTTCTGGCAAGAACGATTCGAAGGCAGACATCTATCTATCGACTATAAAGACGGTGAGCAGGTATTATGTGTTGAAGGTTTTAGGCATGACAGTACTAACTTAACTAAATTTAGTAAATGGGTTAAAGTAGATATTACCCCCACCTTACCTTCTCTCGTACAAGATATAGTAAATCGATATCCCACTGTAAATGTAGAGACTATCGCTGGTAAAGTTATTGAAGTACATCTCAGAGGTAATCCGGACTTCGAAGACGGTGCTATAGAATGTTTACCAGTATGGGAAGGTTCCACTATATCCCCACCAGCTGGCTACACATACGTAGAAGCAAAAGATTATAAAAGACTAGGATTCTATAAAAAATACTAGTTGCCTTTCTAACACGACCTGCCTATAATTAAAAAGAATCGGAGATTAGCTCAGCTTGGCTAGAGCATCTGGTTTGGGACCAGAGGGTCGCAGGTTCGAATCCTGCATCTCCGACCAACACAGGGCCTGTAGCTCAGTGGTGAGAGCATCCGTCTTATAAGCGGGAGGTCGGTGGTTCAATTCCACCCAGGCCTACCAGACAAAGGAGTATATTATGACGTACGAACAAGCAAAAAAAATGGAAAAAGAACCTCATTATCAGGGTCTCTTTTATTGTGATGTTAGAGATGCATTCTTTCGTTGGGCAGATTTTATTACGTTTCGTGAATAAATAACAGTTGCACTTCCCTCTATCTGTGTATATAATAGATATATATTAAGTAGGAGGTAATAACGTGAATGTAGATCGTTTTATCCCGATTGTCCGTGCTAACTTGACTCTACTTGATCAAGGATACTCGGTAAACGAAGTAGCCCGTGTGCTCATGCTCTCATACGGGGATGTAGATACTAAACCGTCTGGCTTGGTATCTAAAAGCTTAGTCCACTTTCACGAACCCACCAGCCGATACTATCGTAAAGGCAAATATACAGAAGAGCATTTTAAAACCCGCACTAAAACGTGTAGGGAAGTTTGCGAGAACTATCTTAACGGTACTCTTACAGACGGCCTCTTACACGCTCTACTTGATGAAGGACGTGAAGTACACTTTGTTACTAAAGAAGAGAACGAACGTGTACGTCGCTATCAACAAGACCATGCTATTACATCCTGGGAAGAGGAGTACGATGCCTGTGGTATTGAACTCGTCGAGGATCCCGGTATGTTTGGAAACTCGAAGTACTATTATATAATCGATGACGTAGCTTATCGAAGCGTTAACCATGCAGCTGATGAGCTTGATGTGCATTCGAGGACTATTAAGAATCGAAGCAACAGCGACAAATTTCCTAACTATTTAGAGCTGGAGTACGAACATGAGTAAAATGGGTCAATTCTTGTTTACGATGGAAGAAGATGCTAGTGAGATGAGCCGTGAGGCATTTATCTTGAAGTATGGCAAAGTAAATGCTGACGTATGGGACAACGTCTATCTAGATACTCCGTATGCTGAGTATGATTTAGACGAAGAGTGGGCTGATCTGGAAGAAAGCGATTACTTTTGAGGGTATAAAAATGACTGCTGTCGTTAATACTGTTGAAGAAATTAAACTAGCTATTCAGGAAGCTAAAAATCTGAATATGGGTAATACCGTACCCTCTGCTACTATCATTAAGCAGGCTGCTAAACTAGCTCAAGTAACTGAAGAAGAAGTGACTACAGTTTATTATGGTGAAATGAGTAAGGAGCGTATCAATGTCTAATCAGCGCCGCGGCAAGTGGAAGCCAGCTACGATGATGGAATCCTCTAACGGGATGAGGCAAGTAATGTTCTTTAAGAGCTGTAAAGAAGCGTTAGAGCGTCATGGTGATGAAGATGCAGCGTTCTATTTCGAGTTGATCGAAGATTGGTTACGTGATGGAAAGGACCTTTATAAGGATCCACCTTCACGTATTCTCGGTCTTACGGCTTAGGGGCCGATAAATATACCTAAACAGCAATAGGTATATGATATGGCTCTTCTAAGCGGTAAAACAACAGACGGTAGACCTGCCTGGGACAAGTACGTTCGTCAGAATCAAAACTGGCGAAACTTAACTCTTGAGATTGAAAAGGGTCTTAAAGATGTTAATTTCCTAGTCAAGAGAGGATCAAAGTACCAAGGTACAGAAACCTATCTTAAAGGTGGAGATAAGTTTAGCTTAACCTCTAATCAAACAGTCAAGTCTCAAGGTCTAGAGCTTGCGGGTGTTCGTTATCAGGGTAAGATTGGTTTTATACCTGTTAATAAGATCAGAAAGCCATCCGGGTTTGATAGCGTTAAAGATGAGACAATAGCGCTAGAGAATCTAGACTCTCTTATTAGAAAGATTGGATATCCTATCGATATTCAGATCAAAGGTGATAGAAGACTAGACCGTAAAGTATATAAAGGTATTACAGGTGCCCGTACTGTGCCAGGTACACCTAAGGCAGACTTTGCATGCTTTAACTCTGCCGGTAATCAGATCTTTATCTCGCATAAGAAGTCAGGTGGCGCAAAAGCCTTTCAGCAGTATAGTGGTGT
>CALBDR010000407.1 GCA_937927525.1 uncultured Candidatus Melainabacteria bacterium | reverse complement strand
ACTGCACACATCTTTATTGGCTCTACTCCTCATGGTCAGGATGCAGAGTTTCAGATGGCACTAGAATATTCTATTAGAAAGCATGCCTCTATCCCAGTTATGATCTACTGGATGATTGCTGATGAAAATCCAGAGTCTCCTTGGTCTGGATGGGATAGGTCACAGTGGTACACACCCTTTACAGGATTCCGCTGGGCTATTCCAGAGGTTGCTGCAGGAATGGGATTAGACCAAGCAATCTTTATGGACCATGACTTTATTATCCAGCATGACATTGCACATCTATGGAATCAGCCGTTTCAAGACGGTAAACTGCTAATGGGTAAAGGCGGTACCTCAACAGGTAGGTTCTGTATCATGAAGATGAACGTGCCAGAGATTCTTCCTTACCTACCTTCACTTGAACTAATGAAGAAGATTCCAGAGTCTGCATCTATCTGCACTAACTGGTTCTCTGGTCATTTCAATAGAATGTGCCAGCAATTCAAAGGTACCTGGAACACCATTGACGGTGAAGGACTGAATCATGAAGATATCTATGGATATCACTTTTCAGAGGTACGCACACAGCCACATTTAGCTACTGCTATTGCACGAATGGAGAAGCAAGGGATTACTCACTGGGCAAAGATCAGTGAACCTGGTTTAAATCCGAAAGATGGCAAGGAAGCGGAAGGGTTTGAGTTGTTTTATAAATACTATAATGAAGCTATAGAGGCATCAAAAGATAATATAGTTAGGGACTTAACTCATGAGTTTAGTTAGAACATTCTTGGCAAGCAGCGGGGTCCTTTCAATGGGTCCATCTCAAGACTCGGACCGCAGTCTTTCTAAGAACATCGGTGTAGCAGTAGATGGAACTGGTAAACCTATCCAAGATGTTAAGATGAGTGATTACTATGAATCTGTAGTAGATGCTAATAACGTTACTCAGGTAATTGACAGCGGTAATCCTGTTGCCATGAGCGATTTTAGAAATAAAACTGGTAGGCTGACGGAAGAAAAGCCAAACACTACTATTGACAATCGCAACTCTAAAATTTTAAATAAATACGTTTCAGCTAGATATCTATATAGATCTACTTGTAAAATTTCAAAGAATGCCTGTGTTACAGGTACTAACAGAAGTACAAAATACGGGGTATCTTACGTTACTAGATTTAATACCACATTTAGAAATACAACCCAAACTATTATCAATATTGAAAAAGATCTTCAGCCAGTTAAAGAAATTATTAGAGCCTTCTTCCAAAGCTTGTTTAGATAAACTATGAAACCATTAAAAATTGATCATGAATCCTTTGCTATATTAGCAGAAGCTAGCCGGATTGGGGTACAAACTACTCTGAACCTTACTCCTAAAAAGCATTTAGATTTTATAAAAGTAGAATCTTTGCTTTATGATGAATCCCATCTGCCTCTTAAATTTGATACGATGGTTACTTTGCCTGGATATTATCCGGATAGTCTAACCTACACAAACGTAGGAAGCTATGTACAGGTTACTAGTAACTCAACTGAATTTAATATTCGGTACATTGAATCAGTCTTACAAGACATAGAGATTCAAGAAGACATAGACTATAATATTTTTAAAAATGAAGACAAGTATCAATCACCAAGCATCAATAGCGAGATTGAATTAGGTCGAGTCTTTTTTGCTCCTGGCTCTAATTTAAGTGCAGTGGTTAATGTCGCGAAGCTAGATGAGTATATGAATCTCTATGATGACATGCTTATTAAGCCGCATCCGCTTTCTGACGATGATGAGATTCATCAGCTATCTATTAAGTATGGATATGATAGAATCATCGAAAAGCAGATATCTGCAGAGAGTGTATTAGAATCTTGTTCTAAGGTTTACTACTGCGATAACAGTGAAATTGGTATGAGAGCTATGCTCATGGGTATACCTACAGACCATATGAGCAATTTAGAAGTCGCATCAACTCTTACGTATTTCCACCTATATCATGTACTAAGGCGGACAGATGAACCGCACCGAGCAAAGTTAGTATATAACTTTCTATCCAATCCACTCTTCGGTTATTTTAATATAGATACATCAGAGGATATTTTATCCGAACAGATAGTAGAATTTTTATACAGGATCGAAGACCTTAGGTCATACTTAAAACCAAAGATTAGAGGGTATGATCCTAACCCAAAGAAATGTAAATGCAAGGACTAAAACAGATGTTCGAAGTCACAGAGAAAATCTTAAACAGTAAACTAGATCAGCACCAGAAGTGGCTGAATGGAGAAGAGGAAGGATATAACATTGTCCTATCCTCGTGTCTAATTAAGAACTATGATTTTAAGAATCACGATCTGAGTAAAGGTGTATTTGTAGACTGTGAGTTTATTAACTGCAACTTCTCTGAAGCAGATCTAGAGCAAATCGAATTTAGAGATTCTAAGCTTACCGAGTGCAACTTCAGAAATAATGCTTCTAATTTAATTGTATTCGATAATTCTGATTTGGTTAAATGTGATTTTATTTCTTCGACTTTATCTAACTTAAGCTTTGATTCGTCTACGTTTAAAGATTGTGACTTTAATGATGCTAATCTTGGAGCAGCTAGGTTCCAAGCGTGTGATCTACAAGGTCATGACTTTAGTGGCTGTGATCTTAGAGACGCCAACTTTAATGGTGCCAATTTAACAGATGCAAACTTCACCGGTGCACAGCTAAAGCAAGCTTCGTTTATTGCTGCAAATTGTGCTAATGCAAACTTTACTGATTCCAATATAGTCAAAACGAACTTCACTAAGGCAAATTTAGATAATGCCAACCTTAAAAATGTAAAAATAGATGCTACCATAGGAAATAGTAAAGAAATTAAATCTTTGCAGACTGGGGGTCGCTACTTGACATGGACATCTGATTATGTTTGGGCTGATTGCATCAAAGGTCCAATTGCCCCTTTCTTGAAATTTAAATCAACTGATCTAAAACCACTTTTAAAAATTCTTGATGAAAACTTAGCAAGAATTGATGAGCTAGAAAGGCCTGGATATCCTAAAGAAGTTTTAAACCAGGATAGTATGGAATGGGTTGAAAACTATAGCGCATCAGCTATTGCATTCGTTAAAAAGAATTTAGCGACAAAAACACCACAATAGGGGTTTACAAACCCTATTGCCTTGATAATAACATAAGAGTATATGGTATGGATATTACCAGCCTCCGCCACCTCCACTTTGTTGACGTGGCACCCCGCCGATAATGGT
>CALBDR010000406.1 GCA_937927525.1 uncultured Candidatus Melainabacteria bacterium | reverse complement strand
GTCTATCAAAAGCTGGAATAAAGATGAATTTTACAAGTATTCAGATTTTTTAATTCATGGTCTCTTCTTGAGAAAGTTATAAATAAATTTGATGCAACTAAGGTTCAGGAAAACTTTATACAGGTAATTTCAATATATTTTCACTTACTTAATATAGCTGAGAATCTCTGCTCATTAAAATCTAAGTCTGATATGGGAGAATCTGAACTAGTTGATTTAGATTCTATTGTAGGTAAGATTCAACCTGTTCTCACAGCTCACTCCACTGAAGCTAAAAGGGTTTCAGTATTAGAAGCTCACCAAAGAATTTATGAAAATCTTTTGAAAATTAATTTTAATGAGCAATCTTTCTCTAGAAATTATGTGTTGCGACAGAAAATAAAGTCTCAGATTTAGATTCTGTTACAGACTTGACATATATTTATAGAAAAACCTAGAATCTATGATGAAGTTGAAAATGGCTTATATTATTTTAGAGAAAAGTTCTATGAGGCATTACCGCAGATCTTTTTTGAATTCAATAAATTATTGCTGCAAGATTTGAATTTAAGTGATTTTGATATGCCTTCATTTATAAAATTTTCGAGTTTGCGTGGTGTAGATAGAGATGGAAATCCTTTTGTTACGACAGAAGTAACAAAAGAAACTTTAGTGAATCATTTTAATTCGATAATAAACTTATACATAAAAGATCTTACTGATTTAATTAAGGTACTCACTATCTCGTCTAATGAAATTAAAATTTCTGATGAGCTTTTAGGCTCACTTGAAAAAGATAAAGTACTTATTGAAACTTTTACAGACTTAGAGACGAGAAATAAATATGGACCATACCGTATTAAGCTTGCTTTGATAAAAGAAAAGTTAAAGCTAAGTCTTGATTTTGATAAAGAAACAATTTATAAAGGACCAAAGGATTTACTTGAGGATCTAAGAATAATTAGAGAAAGTCTAGAATCCCATGCCTGTAATAGTTCAGTAGAGACTTTAATTAAAGCTCTTGAGTTTAAGATTAAAACTTTTGGTTTTCATTTTGCAAAGCTTGATATTAGGCAGAATAGTGAAGTGCTTGAAAATTCAGTTGAGGAGATAGTTCAGCGTAAACTTAATAAATCCTTTTTAGCTATGAGTGAAGAAGAGAGATGAGAATTTTTAATAGATCAGATTAAATCTTCAGACTCTCTTATCGATTCTAATTTTATTTATAGTGATCAATGCCAAGACTTAGTCAAGACCTTTAAAGTCATAGCTTGGGCTCAAAAAAGTATTGATGAAAAGTGTATAGGCTCTTTTATTGTTTCTATGACAAGAGAACTCTCTGATTTGTTGACTATTGATTTTGTGAGGAGTAGTTTGGAGGCTAGAGATAATGTCCAGCAAGTAATGGTTGGTTACTCTGATTCAAATAAAGATGGAGGTACCTTAACTTCTCAGTGGGAGGTCTATAAGGCTCAAGATGAAATATCAAAGCTTGCTTCAAGTCATGGAGTGAAAATTAAATTCTTCCATGGTATGGTTTGTGAAGAATATGAAAAAACTGTAGATATAGTTCTGAAAATTACTGAGACTTCAAATTTAAGTGATGGCTTAGCTTACACTGCTAGCATTTATGAGATGCTAAACTAGCATTAGAATTAATGAATAATGTGCAGATTAATCTTCTGAAAAGTTTTAAAGAAGATAGTATTGAAGAGCAAGATATGAAAAGGTTACTTCTCTCTCTAAGTTGTATTGCAGCAGGGTTGAAAATTACTGGTTAATAATATTATGGAAATACTCTCTAACTCTTCTCTTTTAATTAGCTTCCTTTCTCTCTTGGCTTTAGAGATTGTACTCGGCATAGATAATCTAGTTTTTATAGCTTTAGTTTGCGGCAATTTACCTGATGAGCTAAGAGAACGTGCTCGTGTGTTAGGTTTGACTCTTGCATTAATTATGCGTATTTTCATGCTCTTTAGTGTTGCATGGATAATTGGTTTGAATGAACCACTTGTGAAGCTGTTTGGGCACGGTTTATCTGGTAAAGGAATTTTACTTTTACTAGGCGGGATTTTTCTTGTCTATAAAGCTACTGATAGTATTCACCACGAAGTTACTGGTGAAAAAGAAGCTGAGCTTAAGCAATTCTGTGGCGGCTTTACTAAGGTTATTATGCAAGTTGTTTTAATTGACTTGGTTTTCATTTACCTAAAGAATATATTTATTTCAGCATGGCTTTCTCTTTATTTGTTGAATTCCTAAACATTATGGCAAGAAAAAAAGAAATAACCTAACAATTACAAACTTATGCTAATTTAGCTGTTGTAATTTAAAATATTAGTGGGGGTAGATATATGAGTAAAAATATCAAAGATAAAGTTGTAGTAATTACTGGAGCGAGTAGTGGCTTAGGAGAAGCAACTGCTAGGCATCTGGCAAGCTTAGGTGCAAAAGTTGTTCTTGGTGCTAGGCGTGAGGATAAATTAAAAGCTATTGCTTATGCAATTGAGCAACCAGATGATGTTGATATTAATGAAATAGTCTTACGTCCTACTGTTTAGGAGTTTTAAAGCTCTTTATATTGCTGAGAGTTCTAAAAATCATTTTATTACTAATTATAGTTCTTGTTTTATCAAGAAATTTATTAATAAAAAGTAGTATTGAAAATATTTTTAAGTCACTTAAAATAGAAGGCTTTAGCCTTGGTAAAGTTAATTTATCATTGAAAGATTTTAAATTATCTCTAGATTTAGAAAATATAAATTTGAAGAACAATACTATCGGGAATTTAAAGTTAGTTGTTAATTCTATAGATTATCCATTATTTACTAATTCATTCTATATTAGAATTAAATGTGAATCAATTGATATTCAATCTCTAAAAGCTAATTTAACTTCATTGAAACAGCTATTTAATATAGATTCTAATAAAGAATCAAAAAAAGATTCCAGAACGAATTTTGCTCAAAAATTGAATCTTTTAATTAAACTAAAAGGTATTGAACACTTTATTCCTTTAGAAACTTTAAAGCTTAATTACATTATCCCAGGTGATTTAATACCTATCTCTGTGAAAGGAACTATATCTGAACTGAATGTCAACATCGCTCTTTCTAAAGTTGTTACTACTGTCGAACCAAAATTGCTTCAGAAAATCCAAAATTCATTAATAAAGATCTTATTTAATAAACCGAGTCCCTGAAAAAGTCAGTTCAGGATTTTTTATGAATTTGTGAATTTGATTAATTTGATCTTTACTTACTAAGATCATCTCAGCGTCTCTATTTAAGCATGATTTTGCTGCTTGAATTTTACTCTTAATTCCGCCTGTACCTAAGCCTGAACCACTTTCAGAATTTGCAAGTGCTAAAATTTCTTCGGCTCTTCTCCAAAACAAGTGGAATAAGTTAATCTAGATTTACTTATTGGTGCGATTTCTCATAAAATATAGAATTATCATC
>CALBDR010000405.1 GCA_937927525.1 uncultured Candidatus Melainabacteria bacterium | reverse complement strand
TCTTTAGCAATAATTAATCTTTGAATCTGAGAAGTACCTTCATAAATCTGATAGATCTTAGCGTCACGCATTAGCTTTTCGACAGGATATTCCTTGGAATAACCATAGCCACCATATACTTGAACTGCATTTGTCGCAGCTTTCATAGCAGCATCAGCAGCAAAGCCTTTAGCAAAGGAAGCATACTTTGTATTTCTTTCTCCCTTATCTATCATCCATGCTGATTTCCAAGTTAGTAACTGAGCAGCTTCATGATCAATAGACATCTCTGCAATCATGAAACTCACTGCTTCATGCATAGCAATAGGCATTCCGAAAGCTGTTCTTTCAGTTGCATACTTCATGGCATAGTCTCTAGCTGCTTTTATAATCCCTACAGCTCCAGCTGCAACTCCAGGGCGAGTTCTATCAAAGGCTTTCATTGAGATTTTGAAACCATCACCCTCAGCTCCTAAAAGATAGTTTGCTGGGATTTTCACGTCTTTAAAGGTAACAGCATGGGTAGAGCTTGCTCTCTGTCCCATCATGTCCTCTTTTTTATTAACTGTTACGCCTTCTAAGTCAGCTGGTACTACGAATGCAGAAAGACCTTTAGTTCCCAAACTAGCATCTGTTATAGCTAAAACATAGAACCATTTAGCGTATTTAGCGCCTGTGATCCATTGTTTGTTACCATTAATAATGTACTCATCTCCGACTTTTTTTGCTGTAGTCTGAATTCCAGCGACATCAGAACCAGCAGCTGGCTCGGTTACACAGTATGACGCGAACTGAAGTTCTTCCATCATCGGTGCCATGAATTTTTTGTTGATTTCTTTATCATCAACGACGATAAGTGGTGCAGTTGCGAGCATATTTGCTCCTAGAGCTGTAGCGATACCTGTACAAGCAGCGCCAAGTTCTTCAGCGATAATACATTCTTCTAATACACCCAGGTCTATTCCACCTACATATTCAGGGAAGCCAGGGTTCATTAAACCCACTTCTAAAGCTTTTTGGGCGATTTCAAGCGGGAACTTTGAGTCTCGATCGTGTTCTTCTGCTACTGGAAGAATTTCTTTTTTAGCAAAGTCTCTTGAGAGCTTTTGCAGCTCTTTTTGATCACTATTTAATTCGAAATCTACTACCATATACAAAGTTTATTCCACGAATTAAGATTTGTTAATAATTAAGTTTTTTCTAAGGCTGGAATCATCTTTTCAAAGGTGGATTTGTGTATAGTAAGTTTACATAGGTGAATCCGTAAAGTCTTAATACGTATTCAACTTTTCTGTGATACTAATTATCTGTGTGATTGAGTGAAACAGGGGGCGTAAAGCATGGACAATCGAAATAAGTTGATAGTTCAAAAGTACTAAAGTTTCCAGACTAGCTGTCGATATATAGATCTAGGTTAAAGGGGTTTTAAAGTATCATGTTTTTAAGTGTCAACACAAATACTTTAAGCTCAGTTGCTACACGCTCTCTAAATCAGAGTAGTGAGCGTTTAACTAATCACACCCGAAAGCTTTCTAGTGGTTCTCGAATTAATAAAGCTGGTGATGATGTCGCAAGTTTGAGTGTCGCAGTGAAATTAGAGACACGTCTAAAAAGTATAGGTAAAGCTAAACAAAATATAGTGGATGCTATGGGGCATATGGAAGCTGCAAGCGGTGCTATTCAAAAAAGTGTTGATAATGTTCAGAGGATTAGAGAACTTTTTGTTCAGGGCTTAAATGGGACTAATTCTGTAGATGAGAAAGATGCTTTGCAAAGAGAGATTAATGAATTATTAGAAGCTCAGTTTAATATAATTCTTTCAACAAAGGTTAATGCAGGTAGTGAAGAAAGTGAATATATTACGGCAACATATATGCCTGATTTTCAGGTATATGGCGACTTTAATCCATTTCTTGACAGTGGTTATATCGAAAATTTTCAGGTTGGTGTTTCTGATGATGATTCGTATACAGTTGATTTGAGAGGGGCTATAGTTGATGATGGCATAGGGCTTATGCCTGGAGCTTTTTCAAACTCTCTTTCTGGATTAAATGCAAATCAAGGACCTGCAATAGATGGTAATAATTTGCATTACTTAACAATTCCAGGAGCGAGTATACCGCATTGGTACCCGAGTCAGTTGCTTCATATGAGTGACCCCTAGTCTCACATTCCAGATACTTTAGCTAATTTAGATATTAATCTGGAAAATTTAAACAACATGAATGCAAGCATTAATGCTCGCTATGCTTAGCTTCAAGAAAGATTTAATCAAATGGAAGCAGAAGAAATCTCGCTTAATAAATCATTTTCACATTTTCATGACACAGACTTCGCTGAAGAAAGTACTAATTTCGCTCGTGAACAGATCCGTCAGCAGACTGCTGGAGCAATGTATACCCAAGCTAATGCACCAGCCCAGTTTGCTTTAAGTTTACTTCCATAAATTAAAATACCCTTTATTTAGTTAGCATTTTTTCGATTATGGGCTAGAATATATAGTGTTTGCACGGAAAAGGTGTAATTAAATAAAAGGATATTGCTGTGAGACAATTTGAATACGAAGCGAAAGCGTTGTTTAGAAAAGAAGGAATCCCTACTCCTCAAGGATTCGTAATTAGTTGTGCAGAAGAGGTTTTCTCGATCCCTGCTAAAACTTTCCCTAAGACTTTAAAGACTCAGGTTCTTTCTGGTGGTCGTGGTAAAGCTGGTGGAATCCAGTTCGCGGATAACCAAGAAGACGCTTATCAAAAAGCACAAGACATCTTTAAGTTACCTATTAAAGGTGAACTTCCTACTAGGATTTTAGTAGAACCTAAAGTAACTATTAAAAAAGAACTTTATGTTTCTATTCTTATCGATAGAGCCTATAGAG
>CALBDR010000404.1 GCA_937927525.1 uncultured Candidatus Melainabacteria bacterium | reverse complement strand
AAGATGCAGGTTCAATGTCTACCGGCCTAGAAAACGCTGTTGATAATATTGATGGCACTATGGGAGATGGTTTGAACTTTGATACAGAACTAGGTGCAATCTCAGAAAGTATCAACGACTTAAGAAATACTTTTGAAAGTAACTTCAGTATGAATTCTAATAATAAAATTAGTAAGATCGAAAAAGATCTTAACTTCTATAGAGAAATAGAAAGAAATGGTTCAAGTATGAGTAATGGTCTAGTTAACACTTTTGATGATTTAACTAATCCAAGTAACATAAGCATATTTACTAATGCTGGAATAGCTCTACCACCTATATTAACAGGAACAAATGTTAATAAATTAACTCAAATCGCTGACTGGCTTGAAAACGAAGTTTTATTTACATTAGAAGAAGCTGATCCTAATGACGCTGATGATATGGCTCTAATTGAGTTCATGTCTAACAACTCAGTAACTAAAGATTTATTATCACCTAGTTTCAGTGCTGAAACCTCGATAGAGTCAGACGTGGAGATTCTTAGACATATTCTCAATGAAGCAGGTTCTAGTGATGCTGCTTTAAATACTTATCTAAACAATGCTGCGAATAACATTGAAAATTCTTATGACGAGATAAATGCTTTTACAGAACACGGTTACCAGCTTACAGCAATCGACAACTTAACCAGTAACTCAGTTACAGCTTTTGAAAATACTCCTGATAACTTAGTTGCTATCGTAGACAACATAAGTCCTAGCTTAATTAATGAGCTAGAAAACTTTATGAACGGTAGCACTGAATTCAACATTGATGAGAAAAATGCTTACCAAGATGCTATTGATACATTCAACAACTTTAATAATGAAATTGATGACATAAAAAATGCTACTAAAAACACAGGCGAAACAGACGAAGAGTTTTCTGCAAGGGTTGCTGGTATGAGAAATGATTTAAATAATTCCATTGAACTTCTAGCTGAGCTTAATGATAAAAAAATTGAAAACGACTATAATGTTGTTAAGAACGAATCAGTAGCAAATTTAGTTAATGATAATAAAAACGGCATTAAAGACATGAGTGCAAGAGAGTTATTACTAACAATGTATGTTCTTCAATTATTTGAACAAAGCTCTTGGGAATATAATGTCTGGTTAAATGACACTACTAGATATTCATAAGCTTAAAAAGTGGTGGGCAGAGCTGGATTCGAACCAGCGTAGGCTGACGCCAACAGATTTACAGTCTGTCTCCTTTAACCACTCGGACATCTACCCAAGAGAAAAAAGATTCTAGCATAAATGCCAAATCTTAGATAATCATAACTTAAATAAACTTAAGCCTGCTGGAAGAATTACAGATTTTTATAAAATTTATATATTAGTTATTACTCAATAAGAGCTTCTTCCTCGCCCTCAGATCTAATCATGATCTGACCAGATTCCTCAAGTGCCTTAATAGTTTCAACGACTTGTGATTGTGCAGCAGATACATCTTTTGCTAGAACTGGACCCATCATCTCTAATTCATCTTTCATTAGATTCGCTGCTTTCTCAGACATATTATTAAAGAATAATTCTCTAATATCATCGTCAGCACCTTTAAGTGCAAGAGGTAATTCTTTCATGTCTACTTCTTTCATAACTGCTTGCATAGCCTTGTCGTCGAGTTTGATAATATCTTCGAATACGAACATAAGGTTTCTGATATCCACGGCAAGATCCTGATCGATAATTTCGAGATCTTCGAGAATTTTCTTCTCGATACTTCTATCAAGCCTGTTAAGGATTTCAGCGATAGCATCAACACCACCAACATTCTGAGTAGAAGAAGCCTGGTTCATAACCGCAGCGAATCTTCTTTCAAGTGTTTTCTCTACTACACTTAAAATCTCTGGATTTGTCTTATCCATCTTCGCTAAACGTAAAGAACAGTCTGATCTAATATCCTCTGGTAAAAGCTGTAAAACCTTAGATGCTTTATCTACAGGTAAATACGATAGTACTAAAGAAATAACCTGCGAATGTTCACCCTGAATTACAGCAACAATCTGCTCAGGATCAACCATACGCAAAAATTCAAATGGTACTCTGTGAATAGTGTTCGTCATCTTATCTAAAATGTTTGACGCTACTTCTTTACCATAAGCCTGAACTAAAATACTTTCAGCTTTCTGTAAGGAACCGCTCATTTTACCGACTTGTAAGTTTAAAATGTCATAAATTTCATCGAGTAAATTATACTGATCTTCTTCACTAAGAACCCCAACCATAGAAATTTCTTTTGCTAAAGAAACGACAAGATTAGAATCATCCATATTTTTAATAATTCCAGCAGCAGAATTCTCGTCGAGTAGTAGTAGTAACGCTGCTACTTTCATACGATTCGTCCAACTCTTAATTTTATTAGCCTTATAAGCCATAGATGATCTGGGTTTTTCTTACTCCGAGCAAATAAACTCGTAGCTGTATTAAGCCCATAACTAAAGACTAGATCACAGTATTTATAGTGATTTTACATAGGTCAAAAGGTTGAGCTTTGCAGTGATTTCACTATAGATTTGTAAATCTTTTAACCTTTCTTATATGATTAACTATAGAAGATGTCACTTATAGTTAGGTTAATTTTAGTCACTTTTCTTTCACTTAATTCTTTTGCAGCCTATGCAACAGATTATATTGAAGAACAGAAAAGCGAAAAATACGATTTCCAAATCGTCGAAGTTTTAGATGTTTCTGAACTTAGTACTCCATCGAACTTACCGATTGAACTTGGCGATACTAAAGAACAGGTTGTAAAAGTTAAGGTTATAAGTGATGGACCTGAAAAAAACACTGAACTTTTTATAAATAATATAGTTCCTGATAATAATGCTTTTGCGATTCTTGCTGAAAAAGGAAGAAAATATACTATAGCTTTATCTGAAGATAGAGAAGATATTGCTATCACTGATTATTATCGAGAACCTACAGTAATAGTACTAATTTTATTTTTCTTAATTGCGATTATTGCCTTTGCTGGACTTCATGGTGTTAAAGCCATTTTGTCATTGACTTTGACCGGCTTATCAATCATTTATATCTTAATCCCGACCATCAAACTTGGTTTTAACCCAGTACTCATGAGTATTTTTATCGCAGCCTTTGCCACAGGAACTACCATGATTCTCATTGCTGGCTTTACGAAAAAAGCACTATCAGCTACTATCGGAACTACCGGTGGAGTTACGATTGCTGGAATTTTGGCCTATTTAGTGATAAAAACAGCCCCTCTAAGTGGGCTCGCTAACTCTGAAGCGAGAATTCTAATGGGCAACCTGATTCATACTAATAACGAATCTCTAATTAATTTCCAGGGCTTACTTGCTGCTGGAATTTTAATATCTAGTTTAGGGGCAGCTATGGATGTTGCGATCTCTATCGCTAGCTCCACTCAAGAAATTTATTTAACTAACCCTAATCAATCTCGCCGAGATTTATTTAAACACGCTTTAAATGTCGGAAAAGACATCATGGGTACTATGACTAATACTTTAATACTAGCTTACACTGGTTCATCTTTACCTTTATTCCTGCTATTACACCAAGAAGTTACTGAACATCTATTAAATATGGAAATTATTGCTACAGAGTTAAGTGCAGCGACTATAGGTAGTATAGGTTTGTTGTTTGCGATACCGATTACTAGTATTTCCGCAGTTGTTTTACTTAAGAGTACCCCTAGAACCCCTTAAGGATTCACTGAAAACGTGTAAAGTAACATTTAACCCTGACAGAGAAATAAGTCCTAGCTCAAGGAGCTAATCCTTAATATAAAAAAGAATAATTTAAGGTAGAAAAACTAATATGAAGCTAAAATTACTAATAGATGGAGCAAAACTTAAATGTCACAGAAGAAATTAAAACCTTCTACTTAATTAGACATGGTGAGCTTAAAACGAATAACAGTAGTAAAATCCCTAGTCAAGATGACGAAGGATTAAGTCCTGACGGAGTTTTAGAAGCTGAGCTGATATCTAGCTACTTCCAAGATATAAAAGTAAACTCTGTATTCAGTAGCCCAAGCATGAGTGCTGTTCAAACCACTGATATCATCGCTAAAAACATAGGTTTACCGACTTTCTTTAAACATAGTGGGCTAATAGATAAAAAAGAAGGCGACTGGTCGGGGAAAACCTACTGGCAGCTTCACGAAGAGGCTCCCAAAGCTTGGGAGAGATGGAGTAAAGATCCCATAAACTTCTGTCCACCAAATGGCGAAAGTGTTAAAGACTTTGTTGCAAGAGTCGATAGAGCCTTTAAAGATATTATTAAAAACTACGAAGTCGGACAAAAAATCATTTTATCCACTCATACTGGAGTCATTAGAGCATTAATTATCCTTTCACTGAATATTCCTATCGAAAACTTTTTTCGTATAGAAGTGCCTTCAGGCTCTATAAGTCGCATAGATTGGACCGAAAGCTACTCTATTCTTAAGTTCTGCTCACTAAGTTTAAGTTCAAAAGTTTAACCTAAGCTTAACCTAGAAATGATATTAAATATTTAGTTCATCAAGTGGGGTGGTGTCACTTTAAAAGGTAACACTTACTGAAATACCTAGTAGCATCTTCTTGAGCTACAGTTATCCTTCTTCCAACAACCTATTTGAAGTCTGCTAGGACGCTTGGTGAATTTTTTTTTGGTCAGGTCTTAGACCTTGTTTTTTAGTGTTTAAAATGACGAATACCAGTAAATGCCATAGCAATACCTAGATCATCACAAGCTTTTATAACTTCATCATCTCTAACTGAGCCACCTGGCTGTATAATTGCTGCAATATGATTTTGAGCAGCCAAATCTATATTATCAGCAAATGGGAAGAAAGCATCTGAAGCTAATACTGCAGCTCGGGTATCTAAGTCAAAATTAGCCAGAGCATCTTGAACTGATTTCACTCTATTACTCTGCCCGACACCAATTCCGATAGTTTTTCCATTTTGGACAGCTACTATAGCATTAGATTTACAGTGTTTAACAACCTTCCAAGCAAGAATTAAATCAACCCAGTAACTTTCATCAATTTTTTTCTGAGTCACAGTCTGAATTTCATCCTGGCTAAAGAGTTCTTTATTACTAGTCTGCACAAGGAATGCACCATCAACACTCTTAATATCTAGGTTATTTTTCTTCAAATTAGAATTAGCATGTTCAATTAATCTAATATTCTTCTTCTGAGTTAAAATCGCCAATGCCTCTTCCGAGAATGCAGGAGCAATAACTGCCTCTAAGAAAATCTGACTGAGTTCATTTGCAGTAGCTACATCTACTATATTATTCAAAGCGACTATCCCACCAAAAGCACTTACAGTATCACAAGAAAGTGCTTCAATAAAGGCTTGAGAAATACTAGGAGCAATAGCTACACCACAAGGATTATTATGTTTAACAATTACTGCACACGGTATCTCAGGTTCATATTCTTTAGCCATAGACCATGCAGAGTGAAGATCTAGAATATTATTAAAACTCAATTCTTTACCATGAAGCTGTCTAGCTGCTGCAAGACCTCTGTAATCAGAGTTAGCCTCTACATAAAGACCGGCTACTTGATGTGGATTCTCACCATATCTCAGTCCCTGAGCAAGTTCCAAATTGAGATTTAAATTCTGAGGAGCAGTTTCTTCAAAAGAACCATCAGCTGTAAAGAAATCTGTTATAGCCGCATCATAATCAGCTGTGTGTTTGAAAGCTTTACTAGCAAGTTTCAATCTGTAAGCAGGATCAATTTTACCTAGCCTATGATTTACAATATAATCCTCATACTGATCAGGTTCACATAAAACTGAAACATGATAAAAATTCTTAGCTGCTGCTCTAATTAAAGCTACACCACCGATGTCTATATTTTCAATCGCTTTATCAAGTGCAGTTAGTGTCGCAGTATTAGAATCAGAATTAACCTCAAGAGACTTAGCTGCTTCTTCCTTATATACTGCAGACATTTTACTCACAACATCTTTAAAAGGGTACAAATTTACCACAACTAAATCAATAGATAAAATAGTATTAGTATCCATATCATCTAGATGCTCTGACTTATTACGGTCATATAAGATACCACCAAAAATTTTAGGATGAAGTGTTTTCACTCTACCTGAAAGAATTTCAGGGAAGTTAGTTACGTCAGAAACTTCTATCACGGGGTAACCAGCTTCTTTAATGTATTTAGCTGTCCCTGAACTACTAATAAATTCATATTCATCAGCAAGACATTCCAATAAGTTTTCAAGTTTAGATTTATCAGAAACAGAGATTAAGGCTTTCTTTTTCATAAATACCTATTCTAGCAAATTAAGGTTACATCAGAATCCCAGTCTTTTCTCATAAGAATTTGAAACCAGAATTAGTAAGTACCACGTTAAATTTTTTCTATTAAAAAGGATGGCCACTAGTCCATTCTCTTTTTAAGAAAAGTGCATTGCTTTAATTAAATTAAAGCGAGCTTTTCAGCAAGAGAATCAAGCTCTAAAATAAGCTCTTCACGGTTAGTTACTGCCGTTCCATATTTACGAACCACGATACTAGCTGCAATATTACCAAGTAAAGCTGCCTCGCAATTAGAAGCACCTAAAGCAAGAGCAAGTGAAAAGCAAGCTGAAACTGTATCACCGGCGCCACTAACATCAAAAACCTCAGCAATATTAAAAGCAGGAATCAAATCAACATTAATCTCAGACTCAGTTTTTGAGAATAATGCCATACCTTTAGCACCACGGGTAACTAAAATCTGTTCAGCTTGAATAAACTCTAGTAACTCTTTACCCGCAGCGAATAAATCATCTTCAGTTTTTAGCTTACACCCAAGCGTGGATTCAACATCTGGTTGATTAGGTGTTAAACAATAAGAACCACAATACTTTTCAAAATTACCATTACTATCAACGATAACTTTCTTAGAATGTTTATTAGCAAGTTCTATTATTTTCCTAGAGTTCTCCTCAGAAAGAACTCCGCTAGCATAATCAGAGAGAAGTATAATATCAAAGTTATCAATAATTTCCTCTAATTTTTTTATAATCCTTAAGCTCAGTTCCTCACTAAGACTTTCTTTAGACTGTCTATCTATCCTAAGAACCTGTTGTTTAAGAACAGTACCAGCATCTGGGTCAGAACTAGAACTTGATACCACTCTAGTTTTTAAAGTCGTAGGACGAGAACTATCTTCTAAAATGATTGCTTCAATATTTTTAGACTGACATTCTTCTTTAAAAGTATTTGCTATTTCATCTTTTCCACAAATTCCCATTAAAGAAGTCTTAGCTCCTAATGAAGCTAGGTTGTGCGCCGCATTAGCGGCGCCACCTAAAGCATAACGTGAATTAATATATTGAAGAATAATTACAGGTGCTTCTCTAGAAATTCGCTCAGGAATGCCTCTTAGATACTCATCCAAAATCACATCTCCTAAAACTAAAACTTTAGCTTGCGAGAAACGTTTCACCAGAGACTTTAAAGAGTCGAAGTTTATATTATCCAAAGAGATGTTTTGCTTAGTTACTTGCACAGAATTTAGTATAGCAAAGCTAAAATCAATGCTCTAAAACACTTTCATAACCAAAGTTATCTAAATCAGCCATCACAGAAACACAATGCACAGCTCTTTCAGCAAGATCCATTCGATTTTCTCTTTCGAGCATTAATTTTAAAGCTTTATAGATTTCGATAAGATTATAAACATCATTTGCAGCGTAGTTCATTTGGTTTTTAGTTAATGTAGCAGCTCCCCAATCACTACTTTGCTGCGCTTTGCTAATATCCTTACCTAAAATTTCCTTAGTAACTTCTTTTAAACTGTGTTTATCAGTATAAGTTCTAGCGAGCTTACTACCGATCTTAGTACAGAAAAAATTAGTAACTTTAGTCGATAACCAAAACTTTAACCAAGCAACATCTGTTCTTGCGTAATGAAATAATTTTCTAACTGTATCATCTTCCATCAGACACTTTAGACGGGGAGCCTCAGTCTGACCAAGTGCAATTTTCACTAAACGAATATTTCTATCGGCATCTCCGATTTGGACTAAACATAATCTGTCACGGTGGACATTTAAGCCCATCATTTCACAATCTACAGCAATAAGATCCTGAGATAAAAAAAGATCTAAATCTTCTTCTCTTAAGTCATTTTCAACTAACTGTATTTTGTCGTTCATCATTAAACGCCTATTTTATAAATAGCCATTTCAGTCATTCCTTGTAAAAAGTCCATACCCCAAACACTGAAAATAACTAGAAGTGCAGTACTTAGTACAGCAGTAAGCTTTGTAAAGTCAAAAGCTGGGCCCTCATCTGGGATAGATTGTAACTTATGAGATGGAGCGTCAACTATCACAAGCTTAGCTACGTATAAGTAGTAGAATAACGCTACCACCGAACCTATTAAAGCAATTATTACTAAGTAAGGAGCGTAAGTAATTCCAGAACTGAATGCTGTCGCAAATAAGAAGAACTTAGCAATAAAACCAGCTGGAATAAAAGGTAAGCCAGCTAAGTTAAATAATGCAATTACAAACACAATGGCCATCATCGGTTTTTTCTGAAGTAAACCTGCCATATCAAAGATATTATCGCTGCCAGTCTCTCTTTCAAAGTGAATTACACAAGCAAACGCTGCTGTGTTCATCAATGCATAAATAGTTATGTATAAAAGTAAAGAACTAACACTTTCAAGCCTTAAAGAAGTTAAAGCAACTAAAAGATAACCAGACTGAGCAATAGAAGAATAAGCTAAAAGCTTCTTAATCGAACCTCTAGAGATAACTTGAATAATTCCAACAAAGTTACCAACAACTATCGAAATCACAGCTATAGCTGCTAGTAATGGTAGTAAGAATTCGTTATGGAATACTGTCCCGAAAACTCTAATAGCTACAGCAAAACCAGCGATTTTAGATACTACAGAAAGGAAAAGTGTAGTCGTAGTAGGTGCACCATAATAAACATCTGGTGACCAGTTATGAAATGGAGCTGCTGCAAGTTTAAAACCAATAGCAGCAACAAGTAAAGCTGCAATTAAGATCTCTAATTTATCTGAAAGCACACCGATACTTTGAAGTTGAGCGACTCTACTAGCTACTAAAGCGAAATTAGTAGAAGCAGTCACACCATAAATAAATGATATAGCCAGCAATAATAATGAAGTTGCAGAAGCAGCTGTTAATAGATATTTCAAGGCAGCCTCATTAGATTTTTTCTCTTTTCTTGCATAAGAAGCGAGGAGAATAGCACTAAGACCTAAGGTCTCTAAGCCGATAAACAAGGTAAGAAAATCATTTACTCCAGCAAGGAAACCTGCTCCTAAAGTAGCAGATAAGAAAATAGGATAATATTCAGCTGGACTTTCATAGTTATCTAAATACTTTTTTGATGCCATAGCGATTAAAGCTGCAACACCGTAGATTAGGACTCTAAGATAGATACATAAAGTGTCAGAAATAAAAGCAGAGTTCAATATTTTAGTAATATCTCCACCGATACCAGTTTGTGAAGCAGCCAAACTAGCAAGAGCTAAAGCAACAGTCGCTACTGCGCTCACATACTTTTTAGTCTTTTCAAATAGGCTAAGTAATATAGTTAGAATAATTGAGAAAACAACTGTAAACTCAGGTAAAAGAATTTTAGATACAATGCTCCAGTCCATAATCCTATTTAATTGTATGATATAGATGCTTTAGCTGCAAGTAAATACTATAGTTTGTGGATTAATTATCTAAGGACTAACAGGAATTAGATAATGCCACCTTTAAATTACCTTGAAATGGATAGTGAAGTTTTAGAATTCTTTAAGATCGGAAAGACCGACGAATATAGAGAAACCATCTCTCAATTCTTGTTTAATGAATTGAAAATCGATCATATTTTTTTCTTCTTAAAGCTAAATGAAAAGAATCTATTAACTCGTCACTCTAAAAATAATGACATTCCAGATGACTTAATGATTAAGTTGAAATCTGAAGTGGAAGAAAAATTCAACTCAGAAGATATAGCCGATTTCTCAAATATATTAATTCTTACAAATAAAGCAAAACTTAACTTCAACGAATTTACAGCTATTCGTGAAGAAAATAAAAATACTAAGGCTGGCATCTGTCTTTTACAAGAAAATCAGGGGAAAAGTTATTGGGAAAAAGCAAATAGAGCTGACTTTAAAGAATTTAAGGACATTATTAAAAGCCTTTTAGATCATTATTATCTTCTTTGCTTAGTTGAGGATCTTCAAGCAAATAACTCACGCTTGCTTCAATTAAATGAAACAAAAAATCAAATTTTAAATACTGTTTCCCATGAACTTAAAACTCCAATGTCTGCGATACTAGGTTTTAGTGAATTGCTATTAAATCGAGATTTCGGTAGTAAAGATAAAGAAGCATATTTAGAAGAAATCTATGCTGCTTCAAAAAAACTTTCACATTTAATCGATGACTTCTTAGACCTATCAAGATTAGAGTCTGATGAAGAAATTTTTTTAGGTGATTTTGAAATCGTAGAAATTAATGATTTAGCAAAAAATGCTTGGGATGAAATAAAGGGTTTTTCTAAAAAACATAAAATTGAATGGAAGTTATCTAATGAGCTCCCTATTATTCTCTGTGACCGAATTGCAATATCAAGAGTTTTCCATAACCTATTTTCAAATGCAATAAAATACTCTCCACTAAATGAAAAGGCATCAAAAAGAGAAATTATCACCTGTAAAACTGAATTAATAGAAGCTGAAA
>CALBDR010000403.1 GCA_937927525.1 uncultured Candidatus Melainabacteria bacterium | reverse complement strand
GGTAAAAGGGGCCAATGGCAGACTAGAGCTTTATGGAGAAGACTGGGAAGTTTAAGAGAAAGAGTCTTTGAATTAAGGATTACAGACCCTATAAAAGTTGTTATCATTAAAGCTGTAGGGCTTTTATATCCTGGGAGGCACTAATGCCTAGACCAAGTGCGATCCTTGCTGCTCCACCTACTACTACGCCAATCATGGGCGGTGATGGTAAGACCATGAACCATAAGTGGATTCAATGGTTAAACCGAGTAAAGTTCACTGTCGAAGATGTTCAAGGGGAACAAGAGGCGAGTGCAAGTAATGACCTTTTATCTAGCAGTAGTACGGGTGACATACGTGATGCAGTGGAAGAACTACAGGATGACCTATCCAATATCCAAACTGATATCACAAACCTTAACGAAACAGTAACAGCTCTACAGATGGTTGTTGCCTTTTTAGATCAGAGGCAGGACTACGAAGATAGATTTGAAGAAATCGAGATATTAACGAAGGTGGTATAAATGCCAACAGTAGTAAAAAATTTAGCAGCAGGGACAGTCCTAACGACTACTCTGACTACATATTACACCGCAGGGGATGGTACAAGTGCGGTCTTAAAGAAGCTGACATTATGTAATGCCACCGATACGGATGGTGTTACTGTTACTTGCAATATAGTGAAGTCAGGAGATACCGCAGACCAGGCCAATACTATTACCTCCCAGAAAACAATAGCTGCCAGAAAGACAATAACTTTGTTTGATGCAGAGAATCATGTATTAGAGGCAGGGGATTTTATACAGTTACAGGCGAGTGCAGACAATACTATTAGCCTGATGATCTCTGGAGTGGAGGTAACGTAATGGGCTTTTTTAGTGATCCTTTGGGGGCAATTCTTCCAGATAGAATAGAACACAAAGTAAAAAAGATAGCAGGTACAGTTGCTCCAGTTGTTTCTATGTTTAACCCTGTTTTAGGTGCTGGCCTAACTTATGGAGCTGGTGGAAGCATAGGTGATGCCTTTTCTTCCTACCTCACAGGAACAGTAATGGGAGGAAGAGGTGATTTAGCGAATTGGTTAGAGAGTAAAGGTTACATGGGATCTACAGGTGGCCTTACTGGAGCAGGTGGAATATTTGGCAGTGGTGAAGGTCTTGCTTTTGGAAATTTATTGGCTCCTTCAGGAGATAAAAATCAAATTACAGGCGATAACTCATGGTATCGAAATGCTGTAGACAATCCAGCTAACGCTTTAATAAGTGGTAGAGGTGGTGGTATTGCAGGTAATAATACTACAGGCCTTAGCCCTGAAGAGCATTTCTTAGAAGATTATTTCGCTACTAGTGAGACTGTCATTGGTGACTATGCGGATGACTTTAACTTTAATTCTAGCTTTGACCCATATTCAATAATGGGCGATAGAGATACTCAGGCACTAATTAAGTTTGCTACGGGGGTTTCTGGAGCAAGGCAGCAGTCTGGCATGAAGACAGGCATTCCAATTATTGATGAGTTATTTGGCTCTAAGTTACTTCAGAATCTACAGACAGGTGTTGTCCAAGACACAATGATGTCTACTTTGCTGAACTCATACCTTGCGGATAGATCAGCAGATAAGCAAGCGCAGTATGCATTAG
>CALBDR010000402.1 GCA_937927525.1 uncultured Candidatus Melainabacteria bacterium | reverse complement strand
AAAAGTATAAGTTTGGCCTCTATGAAAATTTGAACAAAGGTCTTCCTTTGACCTTTAGAGAACAGCAGCTTGCTTTAGATTTTTTATATAAAATGTCTGATTCTCAAAATGATTTTTTTAAAGCAAAGAAAAAACTCTTGAATAATATTAGAAATAATTTATTTAGAGCTAAGGTTTCAGATCTTAAGGTTGGAGAAATTACAGATGAAGATGAACTTCCCTTTACTAGAGAGACAAGTGCGATTGTTGAAATTAAAGCTATAAATTTTGCTGTTAAATTAACAATTAAAGATAATCCAAAGCTCCCTAATTTAGTTCCAAAAATAGATATGTTAGTTCCAGATGATTTACGAAACTCAAATATTAACTTTATTGAATTACATCTTGCTAGGAATGAAGTCAAGGACAAGCATTTGGCTAATTTAATTGAATTTCGGGATAGGTTTCATGAGAAGGTAAGATAATCAGATCATTATGCCTTTTTGCTTTTTCTTGATCTGGAAAGATGATCTTGATGTAGAATAATATATAACAATTAGTTTTGAAAGGAATCTATTATGTCTGTAAATTCCACTCCAGGACCAACAAATGGTGACTTTTGGAAGAAAGCTATGAGGAAGTTATATGAGCGCATAGATAATGCTAAAAGCTCTGCCATAGTTAAAGTCAATGATAAAAAGGCTCAAGCTCAAAAAATACAATTAGGTCTTATTAAGTTATTTCAAAGACCTACCACTAAAAAAAGTATGAGTGATTTTTTTGAAGTATTTTTAAGAAATTTTGATGGGGCTGAGGCAAAAGCTTTTACTCCATTCAAAGCAGATGAGAATTATAATCCCAGTAATCTTTTTAAAAATGATTCAGATACACTAACTAAAAAAATAAAATTAGGTAAACTTGAGCTTCCTATAGTTAGCTTGTTGAAAAAGTCAAACTATGCAGAATTTCTAATAGATGATTTGAAAGTTAAAGCTCACCTACATGAACTTCATAATGGTAAATATTACATAGAGCTTTTTTTCCCAAAGTTTAATCGTTATTTAGCATACGGATATATGGCAATTCCTGATCAATTTAAAGCTGTATCCATAAATCCACAATTAATGAATGAATTTAAGCAAAAGTTTGATGAAAAAGTAGCTGCTTTGCCAAATAAAGCTAACCCAGCCTCTTCCCCAGCGCAAGAAATTCCAGTGAGTCAAAGCCCTAATGATACTAGAGCTAACTTAAATGAGTACGAAAAGTTTATATTTAGTAGTTTAAATCGAGGCTTAAATACGCCTACTCATATTCTAAATTTTATTTTAAATTTGAATTATATTTTACATAAGAGTTTTACTGGGGATGCTCCGGAAGTAGATATCGGATACAACCGCGATGAAAAGGTAGATATTCTTAATTATAATCACGGTGAGCCAGGTGTTCCTCCGGATATACCACTTTACGATGACTTCAGTAAAAATATTATACATGGCTACTTAAGATTTGGAAAGAATATAAGTTTTGAGCTAAAGCTAATTGAACCACGTGACCCTGATAAAGAGCCAAAGCTTGAATTAATAATCCCGAATCTTCTGAATCTCCATTTTGACTTGAATGATGATAGTTTCAAGTTGGTACCAGGATTAGATAATCAACTAAAAACTTTTGTTTATAATGTTCGTAAGAAGCTCCAGGAGAAATCAGTAATTCATAATCAGCTTACACTAACTAAAGTAAAGGCGGCTAGAGATGAAAGATCTAAAGAAGTATTATTAAATGCTTTTCAGAGTGCTGTAAATCAGAAGTCTCAAGAGAGTTTTGAAAATTTGCTTGATAAAATAAATTTCTTTATGGATCCAAAAATCAGAAATGATGGAGCAATCATTATCATGCCTGAAATAATCAAAAAAAATATATTGGTAAAAGATCATAGTGATGGAGGAGCTACTTACGATAAATTCAGACAAGGGAAAATTAAATTACCAGGTAATATAGAATTTGCTTATCAATTATTTACAGATTCTCAGAAATCTGATATGGTCCGTATTATATCCCAAATAAAAGATAATACTCTAGATTTTACTATTAGTGCTGATCAAGGAGAGAGAGCTGCTAAGCTAATGCAACGCTTTGTCGATCTATATACAAGAATGGCGAAATAGGTTAAAGAATCCTAATAATAATTAAGAAATTATTTTTTTGTGCTTTATTTTATAAAATTTATTAGAATTATATATCGACAGCTCTATGGGCCCGTAGCTTAGTTGGTAGAGCGCCTCGTTTGCACCGAGGAGGTCGGGTGTTCGAATCACCTCGGGTCCACCATTTTAAAGACATCTCTTTGAGGTGTCTTTTTTTTGTTATTTGAACACCCTCAGTCAGACACTTCGGCTAATTATATTAGCGGAAGACAATTGGAACAAGAAGGTTTGTATCTCATGGATCCTGAGGATTCAGACTAGCATTCATCAAAATCTAGAAACTATAAATTCTTATTCTGAAGCAGTTTTAAAAATTATCCAGATATACGTTTTATCAAATACAAGAAATGTTAAAAACTACTAAACAGCATTAGCTAAAAGCTGCTCTAATGAAAAATTATCGATTTGTGAAAGTTCCATTGCTTCTGGAGAAATGGATACAGAGTCTTTACCTAAGCTACTGCGTGCACTTGACTGAGCCCCATAAGCTTTAACTGCTGCTTTATGCGAGGATCTAAGATTGGATTTTTTAACCGCAGAAATATTATTTGAAAAATCTAGTGAATCTATAATCATAACGACAACAATTTTGATTTAACATAAGAATCTTAAGCTTAGGTTAAGGGCATTTTTTTCTAATAGCTATCTTTAGTCGATAATATTTTTCTCTTTGAGTTTTTCTATTGCGATTTGTGTGGCTACCGCGCATATTGCCATTTCATCAGATTTGATCCATTTATATTCACTTATTTCAGAAGAAATGTTTATTTCTCCCTTTATTAAACCTGTATAACAGACCATTTTAACGCTTTGTCCTTGAGCGTGCCCATGAGCTAACGCTTCAAAGCTATCTAAATGATTTAATGAAAAGAGGTCAACTTCAGCATTGATTTCTTCTTTTACTTCTCTGAATATAGCTTGAATATCTGATTCTCCAGCCAGTCTTTTTCCACCAGTAAAGTAGAAACGGTCTTTATCTTTTGAACGGACAACCAGAACTTTCCTATCTTTTATATAAATAAATGCTACTACGTCTAGTGTTTTTGACACTATTCAATTATATCTTCAGCCCTAACTTTAATTTTCTTTTGCTTTGAAAGCGCTTCTGCTTCTTCTGAAATCTCTACTGAATCATCACCTAAGTTGTGACGTTTCATTGTATATGATTGTGAAGCTGAATCATGTTTATAGGGGTTAAGTTTAGATTTCTTAACCGTATTGATATTAGAAGAAGTAATATCCTCAAAAAACATCATTATTTAATAACATATTTAAGTTAATCTTAGTTTAAAATTAGGAATACACGAAAGATTTTGTGATTCTTAGAATTTAATGATAAAAACTCCCCTGAGATATCCTGGTGGCAAAGCCAAGGCAATAAAAAAACTTAGAGAATTTACTGAAATTGATTTTAAAGAGTATCGTGAACCTTTTTTAGGTGGTGCTTCACTTTTTATCTATTTAAAACAAGAGTTTCCAGATAGAAAATTCTGGATTAATGATTTGAATTCTGATGTTTTCTGCTTCTGGAAGGCTGCGCAGCTCCACAATGAGGAGCTTGTAACTTTAGCTTATAACTACAAGCGAAAAAATAAAATAGGTAAGGATTTATTTCGCAATCTATTAGAACTTAATCCCGAGAAGTTAAATCTAGTTCAGCGTGCTGCTAGGTTTTTCGTATTAAATCGTATTAGCTTCTCAGGTACTACGGAAAGTGGTGGTTACTCAGAGAGTGCTTTTAAAAGTAGATTTACAGATTCTTCAATTGAAAGGGTGAGAGCGTTAACTGATCTTCTAGATAAAAAAGTAAAAATAAGTAATTATGATTTTAGTAAATTATTAGTTAATAGAAGCTCTAAAGTTGCTGATAAAGAAATCTTGGCTTATTTAGATCCGCCATATTATGTGGCGAGTAAATCTAAGCTATATGGTAAAAAGGGTAACTTACACTTAAGTTTTGACCATAAAAGGTTTTCAGAGAAAGTTTTAGCAAGTGACCTGAATTGGTTTATTAGCTATGACAATTCCGAATTTATTCGTGATAATTTTAGCGGAGCTAATTTTCATGAGTGGCAATTTCAGTACGGTATGAATAATTATAAGAAAGATACCTGTGAAATTGGCCAAGAGCTTATTATATCTAACTATTAAGTAAAATTAATACCGACCAGTTGGTATTAATTTTACTTAAACATACGGGGCGGTTGGTTTGTTATTTGTGAAAGCCTCTGTTTATAAGGTTTTTTTTGTTATTTTTTTATATTTTAGCGTGAATATTTTTTTAATCGGGGAATAAAATTATCAAGAGAAAGACAAATCAATTTTCTGAGCTATCCCACGATGAATCTTTCTTATGCTTAATTTTCTATACCTTTGCTTGTATTGAATTTACCCTCTATAAATTTGGTTAAAGCTCCCAAGCCCTTAACCAATTTATAGAGGGTTTCCCTTTTAGATTAGTCTGCCCTAAAGGTTCTAGCAGTTTTTCTTAAAATTTTAAAATACTGAGTCGCTTCTTCTAAGTTGTGACTGGTTTTTAAAACTTGTAACGCCGCAATAGCATTTTGAATAAAGAATTGAGCGATTTGCTTTGCTTCAAAACCTTTTTTCACGTACTCAGATTTTTGCCCTTGTTTAATAAATCGACTGGTTTCAGAAACCCAAATATCAAATTTATTGATTAATTTATTTCTAATCTTTTCGTCAATTGAGCTTTGCTCATTTAGTAAATTATTTATAGCACTGCCATATTTATAATCACCATTCTGATAATACAGTTGGATTTTATTTTCTATGGATTTAAGTAAAACATTAATAGTGTTAAGTGGAGTATTAAAGCGATTAAGCCACTCTTTTTCAATTTCTTTTTGAGCATAAAGATCTATTAGCTCTAAACATAACTGTTGTTTGGATTTGAAATAATGATAAAAAGCACCTTTAGAGAGATTTGTTTTTGCGATTAAATCTGAAAGTGAAGTGCTTTCATATCCATTTCTATATATTTCATCTGCTGCAGTTTTTAAAATGATACTTTTAGTATTTTTCTTTTGCGTTAGCATAGTAAGATTATACCAACTGGTTGGTTTTAAGGCTTAGATATACGGCTAAATTCTTTTAGTGTGCTATTGAAAATAATATCATTCGACGTTTTTCTATTTTAGAACATAAATGCTATAATCCTTTGGTGCGTTATGCTTGGGTAGCTCAGTGGTAGAGCACCACATTGGTAATGTGGGGGTCGGCAGTTCAATTCTGCTCCTAAGCACCAGTTTTTTTATAGATTTCTTTGAAGAGTTTGGTCTACGGCTAATTGAAGTAGGGGGGCACTTATATAGTTTTTTATTCTAAGGGTATTATTTGAATTCGCTGGTAATTCTTTATTTGTGATATAAACTTCATTATTATTTGAGGGAGAGCCTTCTCCGGGCTTAATATATAGCTTTATATCATCTAGCTCTAAGAATAGACCATTCTCTTCTCGAGAAAATAAATCTTGGGGAGCGAGTTTAATAAGATCGTTTACGAGCTGGAAGAATATTTTATTCACTATGGATTTAAACTCAGGTTGAACCTTCGGGTAATGTTCAATTATTTTTTTAATTCTTGGAATTGTATCTGTAAGTGCAAGAGTCTTTTTCGCATCAATTTTTTGTTGAGCTGTGAGGTAGGAGTTAGGTAGATGTAAGCCCATTTGTAAAAGTGTATTTGGAGGAAGTTGAGTATTCGGACAAGAATTTAGAGAAATAAGTTCTCCTATTGCGTAATTTGGTAAGACTTTAAAATATTTAGCAATCATCTTTTCAGGCTCCAACAAATTCTTAACTTTTAATCTGGTTTGTTGTTCATTAGTCTCAAATGTTATGAAGTTACTTCCCTCAAAGCTAGGTTTAAATGATAGCCGTAAATCAATATTATGCTTTTCACTGTCTATATAAACCTGAAAGGCTAAAGGACCGATAACCTTATTTAAGTTTGAAAATATTTCATTTTCACTAAATCTGATTTGACCATCGATTATATATGGGCTTTCATCATTTTGTTCTTTTTGATTGAACTTAAAGTAAATTAAGCCTAGCTTTTTAGCTAATAAAAGCTTATTTAAAAGTATATTCTTTAGCTCATCGTTAGAATTTGAATCTATACTTGATTTTAGTGACAAAAAAACTCTTCTAAAATCATTATTTAATCGCTTAATAGATTTAATTCTTGAAGCGTTATTTTTAGTATCATCTTGACTTAGCTCTTCTATAAGTCCTCTATTTTTTTCAAAGAATCGTCTTCTAGCTAAAAAAATCGCTTGTGCGGGATTATCTGGTAGGTTAAATGTTTCTTCAAGTTCTGCAACATATGGACCTAATTTAAATCCATCTTTAGCTGTTCTGGCTCCTGTGTGATAAAACCTCAGAAAGTCTTTACTTTCAAAATTACCATCTACCATTTAAAACTCCCTAGTTGGTTAGGAATTGATTCTAACTCATTACGTTTAATTCAATTATTATATCTATTTAATCCTTGATGATCGATATTCTTTTATCATTTGC
>CALBDR010000401.1 GCA_937927525.1 uncultured Candidatus Melainabacteria bacterium | reverse complement strand
AATTAGCTCCGCCTTAAGGACAACCCAAAAACTCCTGGTTTAATAAGGGAAGGGCTGAATTACTAAGACAAATAATTAAAAATGGTTTTAACGGATATTTCCAGCAATTTCCAAAAGATGAGCCTGATAAATATACATGGTGGAGTTATAGAACAGCAGCGAGAAAGAGAAATGTAGGCTGGAGAATTGATTACTTTTTCGTTTCTTCTTCTGTCTTACCTAAAGTTCACTCAGCAGATATTTTAAGTGAAGTAGAGGGTTCGGATCATTGTCCGGTTAGTTTGGAGTTGAGTGTAGATTAGTTAAAATGGAAATTTTATTATTCTCATATAATGAATATGTGATTTATAGATTAAAATCTATAATATGCTCGACTTTACAAGATTTAAGGCTGTAACTTTTGATTGCTATGGTACTTTTATAGACTGGGAAACAGGGATTCTTCAGTCATTGAAGTGACTGATAGAGAGGCTGACATTCTTAGTAAGAATTTTCATTTGTGGGTTCCTTTTCCTGACACTGTAGCTGCGATTAGATCACTGAAGCAGCACTATAAAATGGGACCACTTACTAATATCGAGAATAAGCTTTTTGATATTAGTAAGTGCCTTTTAGAAGAAGAACTGGAGTGGGTTTTAACAGCTGAAGATATCGGTTCTTATAAGCCTTCTTTAAAGAATTTTGAGTACATGCTTAAATTCCTTAATGATAATTATGGGATTAAAAAGAATCAAATACTTCATGTGGCTCAGTCGAAGTATCATGATATAGTTCCAGCGAAGGCTTTAGGGATTACTAATGTTTGGGTGAATAGAAAATCTATCAATCCTGGAACAGGGGTTTCTCTTGCTGCTCAGGTTAAACCTGATTTAGAAGTTCCTGATTTGAAGACTTTAGCTAGGTTGGTGGATGAGAGTTTTTTGCTTGAGGTTTAGGAAAAGAAAAGAGAGTTTTTTCTTAAGTATTCTAAAAATGTAGTTTTTGGCTCAATGTACTTTCTTTCTTTATCAACTTTAAAATCTCGATAAAGCATCTTTAAAATTGCGGTAAGAAAAAGAGTAATTCCAATTACTAGAGCTATGAAAGATTCAGTTTGATCACTAATTAACATTTTAGTTCGTTCCTCTTTTTTTCATAATCAATAAGATAGTTATAACCTCTATTTACTAATTCTATGCCTAAAAGTAATAGTAAGCAAGAAATATAGAAATAGTTAGAATTAAAGTCAATTTTATATTCTTGAGGGTAAACAAGTAGTGAGAAAATTTGTGCAGATACTGGAGTTGATAATACATAGCCAAGGTTTCTAAGACTTTCTGCCCTATATATTTCTGACTTCTCAAAATCAGTTTGCAGCTTTGAGTTCATAGAGATTTATTTTCTCAAGATTTTTCTGGTTTTTGTAAAACTTGCGTTTTTTACGTAAACGCTTTTTACTTTTGTTAAAAACTCTGAGTTAATTGTACAGTTTCCGTTCCCTTTTGCTAAGCTGAAGAGGGCATTACCTAAACATAGACAATAGTTACTAAATCACAAACAGTAATTACGTAAACAGCAAAGCAAATTGCCTGAGTGTAGATATCAATTGTTTCTGCATTTTAAACTTATAGACTCTAATTCCTCTTAAGTCACCTTTCTTCTCTTCTCCAAGACAAGGTTTTTCGCAAAGCTGATTTATTGCTTTATCTAAATCCTTTTTCTGACTTGCCTTTATTCATTAATTTATATATAAAATCTGATGTAGTTATAGCTAATAAATTCTTGTTCTACTTCTGAGCCTGCTATCTCAAATATTCCAAATAACTGAAGAGTCAATGTTGATGTCCTACAGTCTTGTGGTTTTAAAGTCCAGAGCCACTCAAGAGGTTTATCACTTCGAATCAGTTGTCTTTCATTTGAAATATTAACAACTTCAATACCATCATCTCCAAGTAATTTCACTTTAACTATATTTTTTAAATAAATCATAGGGTCTTCTTTAGAGTTGTACTTGTTGATGAATTTACTAGCCTCCTCCTGAAATTCTTTGTCTAATAAGAGCAAAGAATCCAATTTCATTTAAGCTTTTTTATTTTCATATAGATCAATTTTCGTGGGGTATTTGAATCTAGACCTAGGGGATGAATAAACTTTATTAATTTGATTTTCAAATATTGAAAAATTCTCTTTCTCTTTCTATCATTATATCTTCAAGCTCACCTTCTCTTGAATATATGAAAATACTATCGTGATTTGCTTTCTTGACTGGTTCTTCTTCTATTATTAATCTCTTTATGCATTTGGCATTTAACCAAATTATTTTTTTTCATAATCTCGTACTTTTAATAAAACTCTTTCTTATGATTTTATATTTATCTGGATATAGTTTCTTTGCAAAACTCTTAGTTAGAACTGTCATTAATATAATGCTAAATAGAATTAAAAATATTTGTAATAACTTCCGCATAATTATATTCTACGTCTTATTTTTTACTAAATATTATTAGTAATTATAAAAGTCATACCTTTCACCCTCCAAGCTATACTTATAACTAATGCAGCCCCTCGAATTAGAAGAAAACCTTAAAGAAAAATTCTTAAATAATCTAAACAAACTAAACCCTGAACAAAGACAAGCTGTTGACCAAACAGAAGGTCCTGTTATGGTTCTGGCTGGTCCTGGAACTGGAAAAACTCAGGTTTTAGCGACCCGTATCGCAAATATTCTTAATAATCCTGACTTGCAGATGAATCCAGATAACATTCTCTGCCTCACTTTTACTGAAAGTGGTGTGGTTGCGATGCGAAATCGCCTTATCTCTATTATTGGAACTCCTGCTTACTATGTAAGAATTCATACTTTCCATTCTTTTTGTAATGATATTATTCAGGAAAATCCCGAGACCTTCTCTAACCTTAGCTCTGTGTCTGAAGTTGAACAGATAGAAATCATAGAAACTTTGATTTCCCAGTTAGAAGCTAAAAGTCTCTTAAAACCCTTCGGTGATCCTTATATGTATAAAGGTGAGATATTAAATAATATTAAGCTTTTAAAGCGTGAATCGATAAAGCCTGAAGAGCTTGAGAATGGTATTAAAAGCTTTGAGTTTTTTATCCAAGAATTCGGTGCAGATGTAGAAGCTTTTATCTCACAGAATGCCCGCAAACTAAAAGAAGAGGATTGTATAGTCTTCGTCGATAATTTATCAAGTGCAGTAAAGGCTTTGCCTGATGATTTAGAGTTTAAAGCACTTCTTATTAACTACATCATAACTTTTAGGAAGTTTTTTTCGCACTCGACTAAGGTTGCTGAGTTTAAAAAGCTTGTGAAGGATTTCTACGAAAAATTCTCTAAAGAAATTTCTAAGCAATACGATCTTTTAACTGTGTATAAAGGCTATTTGAAAACCTTTCAGGAAAAGAAACTGTATGATTTTGAGGACATGATTCTTTTCGTGATTAAGGTCTTTTCAGATGCTTTAAATAGCACATCTGGTGACGGAAT
>CALBDR010000400.1 GCA_937927525.1 uncultured Candidatus Melainabacteria bacterium | reverse complement strand
GTATATATTCTCACTACTCTAATGCTGAAGATCACCCAACCTGTGCTACTCAAACAAGTAAGTTTATCAACTTTACTGATGATTTATCTTTCCCTAGACATATTGCTAGCAGCAGAGCTGCACGTATGATTAATCAGGACCCTTTTGACTTTGTTAGAGTGGGGATTGAATTATTTGGTTTAGACAATCCTATATTGAAACCGGTGATGTCTATGTACGCTAGAGTGGTATTTTTAAAAACTATAGCCCCAGGAGAAGCTGTAAGTTATCAGTCTCTATGGAGAACAAAAAGGACTACTAAGATTATTACTCTTCCTTTAGGTTATGCTGACGGTATCCCTAGGTCTTTATCTGGAAAGATTAAAGGTTTCTGTAAAGAAAACTTCCATCAACAAGTTGGATTAATTACTATGGATCAGATGATGATGGATATCGGTGATACTGAAGATGTTAAAGTTGGGGACCAGGTTGAGTTAATAGGATCTCACCTTCCTTTAAGAGAATGGTCAAAAGCAGCTAATATGATTAGCTATGAATTAGTTACATCTATGAATCTTAGACTTCCTAAAGTCTATACGCGTAATGCTGAAACTGCTAACCAGTTTTAAAAGATGTCCTATTAAATGCTCTAAAGTAGGAAAATATATTTTTTGACATTAATTTTCAGTTTTTTTTCAATAATTATAGTTCTCTTAACCTAAGCATAATCTTGATATGGACTAATCTAATTGTATGACAGTAGGTGGTGCTAATTTTAATAACAATTTTGGTGACTACGGTGTAAGTCCTTTAAAAGGTAGACCTACCGATGTTAAGACTTCTGAAGTAGAAACAACTGATGCAGGCTCAGTAAAAGATAGAGCAACCCAGCTAAAAGCAGGACTAGAGGGCTCTGGTGCTTTAGGAACTGTAGGTACTGTCGAAAGCTTAGGTGTAGCTGGTAATGTCGTTAAGACAGAGAATACTAGTAAGCCAGTTGAAGTTGCAACTACGGGGGCAGCAGCAATTAATGCTTTATTTGGTGATAATCAAGTATTTAATGAAATAGCTTCGACAGAAGATAATTTTGCAACTAACTTTGCAAATCAGTCATTATTACTTGCTGCAAATAGATCTAATCCAGAAGCTTTAGGTGCTGACGATGTTCTTGAGTCAAGTAAAAATGTTCTTGATGGTAATGAACAATTATTAGCAGCAGCTTTAGGCTAATTAAAAAATTTAACGAAGAGAGTGAAAATTGAATATATAAGTGTGAGTCTATTATAGACAAATGCGAGGAATGCAATGGTAGTAAATCGGTTCGATAATCCTTTTAAGGATATCAAAAATTCATTCAAATTAAATTTTAATACTCAGTCACAGCCTGTATTGGGATCTGATGCTGAGGTTGAAAATCAAACTCAAATCTCAAGAGAGATAGATACAAAGCCAGATTCTTTTGGTGGAAGGATCGGGACAGCATCTCAGCAGATTTTTTCAAGTTTGAAACCAGGTTCTAATTCTAAAGAAAACTCTGTTAAGGTAAGACCTCCACAACCACACATCCTTAACTCGGTTTCCAAACCAGAGAACATAGACAGCGATATTTCTAAGGATATCGCTGTCTATAACTCTGCTATTAAAAATGATTCTTTGAACTTAGTAGATGCTGGAAATTTAAACTATGATAGTAGTTCAGTTTTAGGGGCTGATAATAACACTATTTATGCTATTAACAATAAAATATTAGCCGCTGTTTAATTTTTTTCGAAAAATAATTTACGGATGAGGGGGGTAAGTATTAGACACTTGTCTATTGCTTCTTTACCGGTATAGATTCTTTTATCAGAAACTGAGTTTATGTAGCTTTCATCTAAAGCTTCAAAATCTTCGTCGACTTCAAAGTCTATGACTAGAGTTAAGCTGTTTTTTAGTTGTTCAGGATTTAAGGCGGCATAGCCTTCTTTAACATCTTTACTTTTTATAATGGAGACATAGTCTCCAACTAAAATCGATATTAAAAAAGCCCAAAGCCTTAAATTAAGGCTTTGGGAGTCATAGATTAGATTATAGCTGTAATCCATATCTGCTTAATTTGCTTTATTAGTGTAAAGCAGGATCAGGCTTTTTTATAGTTGGTCCTAATTTCTTATCGCTTAACTCTTTACTGATTTGTTTTAATTCTTTAATAGAGCCATCACATTTATGTAATTTTACGAAGTTTGAAGGTCCTCTCGCTGCGATCGGTAAACCACCAGTAACAACTACAGTCTCTCCCTCTTCAACTAAGCCTTGAGCTACTAAGTATCTTTCAAGATTATAGATAGTTTCAGTGGTTTGTTGAACTTCGTCGAAGTGGACAGGAATTACTCCCCATACGATAGATAAGTAGTTATAAGTATGCTCATAGGTCGTAGCTGCAATAACTTTAGCTTCTGGTCTTAGTTTAGAGATCATCGTTGCACTCTTACCTGAGCATGTGAAAACTAAAATTTTATCAATGTGCTTAAGTTTAGAGAAGTTCTCTACTGATTGAGCAATAGCTAAATGGTTTATATTATCGACATCATTTAAATCTAATGATTTCAGATCCCTTTTATCGACTTTGATTTCACCATTAGTTTCTACTTCAAGTGCGATTTTTGCCATCTGAGAAACAGTTTCAGTAGGGTAAGAACCCATAGCTGTTTCATTTGAAAGCATAACAGCGTCTGTTCCGTCCAGGATGGCGTTAGCTACATCTGAAACTTCAGCTCTAGTTGGGAATGGTTTACTTACCATTGAATCCATCATTTGGGTAGCAGTGATAACAAACTTTTTCTTGTAGTTAGCTTTGCTAATGATTTCTTTTTGGATCATAGGTACTTTTTGAGGTTCAAGTTCTACACCTAAATCTCCTCTAGCGACCATTACACCGTCAACTACATCAAGGATCTCATCTAATTTTTCTACAGCTTGTGGTTTTTCAATTTTTGCAATTATTTGCGATGGACTACCTGATTTATTTATTTTT
>CALBDR010000399.1 GCA_937927525.1 uncultured Candidatus Melainabacteria bacterium | reverse complement strand
GTGATTCCTTTGAAGCATCTGATGGCAACCATGATGACTTGGTTATGAACTTGGTGTTATTTGCATGGTATGTTGGAAGTCAGTCATTTCTGAATAACACAGATGTTAATTTAAAACAAATGTTGTATGAGGAAAAGATGAAACAAATTGAAGATGAAGTAGTTCCATTTGGTTTTATTGATGATGGTAAAGAAGATGATACTGAGACTATCGATGGCCAGGTTTGGCAGTTGACAGAACGTACAGAATTGTTCTAAAACTAGATCCTTATAAATATTCATATGGTTGAAATAGCTTATAATGATATGCTTATAATTTAATTCAAATGAAAAAAGGAAGACAAAATGGCATTCTTCACGCCTTCGCTGTCTCCAGCAGTAGTTACCCGTGAGATCGATCTTACTGGTATTGTGCCTAACGTTGCCACGTCGACTGGTGCTTACGTGGGCGACTTTCGCTGGGGTCCAGTAAGAAAACCAACATACATCGACAACGAGTCGACTTTGGTAGCTAAGTTTGCAGCTCCAGATAAAAATAACAGCGTATCTTTCCACAGTGCAGCATACTTTTCTAAGTATTCTAGTGAGCTTCTCGTTATTCGTGAAGTAGACTCTAATGCAGTGAACGCCTTTGATGACGGTGGAGCTAACTCCTCTGACTCGTTCTTTGCTAGCAGAAGTGCTACACTGGTAAGAAACGATGACCACTTTGATACAATCAAAGCTGGTACACTTGCTACACAGAACCATGGCTTCATGGCAAAGTACGCTGGTGCTCTTGGTAACTCTTTGCAGATTCAGCTCTGTCCAAAGACCGCTACCGACTCTGCTTTCGATAACTGGGAATTAAATCTTAGAAACGAATTTAATTCTGCACCAGGAACTTCTTCGTTTGCTACTAGCATCGGTGCTAGTGACGATGAAGTACACGTTGCAGTACTTGATGCTGATGGTGAGTTTACAGGGACTAAAGGAACTATCCTGGAAACATTCCCATTCCTCTCTCTTGCATCTAACGCAAAGAATCCAGACGGATCCACTAACTACATTGCAGACGTTATCAACAATCAGTCTAACTATGTTATGCTTGTAGACGCTCAGAACATTGATTCTGACTACGATGCTGCAGGCGCAGGTGACGCTGCTGTTGATGCTAAAAACTATGCTCTAGCAGATGCTGTAGCTAACATCAAAACTATTAACCTCTCTTCAGGTGCAGACACTAACACGCTAAACGAAGGTGATGTTGCCACAGGCTTCGACACAATTGAAGATGTCGATGCATACACTGTAGACTTTTTGATCTCCCCGCCAGTAGCAACCAGCGGTTCTCAGGCTCAGGACGATAGTGCTGCAAAAACAATCATTAACGACCTGATCAGCATTGCTGCAGTTACTCGTAAAGATTGTGTTGTAGTTGCTTCTCCACCTAAGCAAGATCTTACAGCTGTTGATCCAGTAACAGAAACTATTGAGTTTGCTAACAGCATCACTCAGAGCAACTACTGCTTCTTGGATAATAACTGGATTAAGGTATTCGATAAGTACAACGACGAATACATTTACATCCCTGCTAACTCTTCGACTGCTGGTCTGATGGCTCAAACGGATTATACTAATGCTCCGTGGTTCTCACCAGCTGGTCTTACAAGAGGTCTGTACTTCGGTGTTACCGATATTCTCCACTCTCCTAATAAGGCAGAAAGAGACAGACTTTACAGAGCTAGTGTCAACCCAATTACTAACCTTCCAGGTAATGGTATTACTCTGTTTGGCGATAAGACCATGCAGGATAGACCATCGGCATTCGACCGTATTAACGTACGTCGTTTGTTCCTGACTCTGGAAAGAGCAATTTCTGAAGCTGCTAAATCTGTACTCTTTGAATTCAACGATGAGTTTACCAGAGCGCAGTTTGTTAACATCGTTGA
>CALBDR010000398.1 GCA_937927525.1 uncultured Candidatus Melainabacteria bacterium | reverse complement strand
AAGCATAACTGTGCTACTCACGTTTTTCATAAGCAGTTTGGTGAAGGTCAAACAATCTTCTCTATGCATGCTGATCCAGACGAATACGGTTTGATTGAATGGTACGATGTGATGTTCGAACATGGTATTGAGAAGAGAGTACCAACTTCTGAAATGAAAGTTAAAAAAGAATCATCACATATGAACCACAAAAAGAAAAAGGGAGAATAAAGATGTCTGCATGGGGCAACAACGACGATGTCACATCAGTAGGAACAGTTGACCTAAGTGGACTGACTGTTTCTAACTCAGCAGGACAAGAATGTTTCTTTGCAAACAACTTGTCTGTAGGCCAGGTAATGAGAATTACTGGTGCTGGGTCTGGTGTTATCGCATCAATCACAGATGAAACAACTCTTACTTTGGTCTCTAACACAGAGATTGATGTAGGTACTATCACAGGTGCTGCTTATCAAGTCAGCGAGAAGCCAAAGGCTGTAGTAGATTCAGATACTAATATGTTAGCAAACAACGTATTTGGTGTTGACACTACAGAAGCTGGTGTCTCTACTGCTAACGTAGCTCACGCTGGATGGGTATTCAGAACTAACAAGTACACTGATGCTGATGGAAATCTTCGTCAAAAGTCTGAGGTATTGGTTGCAATGTCAACTATTACTGGTGACGCAGATGACGATGCTAACTTCCCAGATTCATAAGGACTAAATTATGGCTGATAGAAAAGTATCAGAACTACCAACACTTACTACTGCTGCAGGGGTCGATCGACTATACATTGTCGACGATCCTAACGGGACCCCTGTCAGCAAGCAGATCAGCCTTGACAATTTATTAGGTACAATTCCTGCGAATACTACTTTCACCCAAACCGCTACATTTAACAACAAAGTTAGTGTAGCGAATGGGTTTGTTACTCTATCAATCCCCAAAACTGTTGGATCTAACAATGCAACGAATGTTTTGGGTGCAGGAGCACAAGGAAGTATATTCTGGGACGAAAACTTCTTATATGTTGCTGTATCTAATACGCAAATCAAGAGGGTTGCGTTAAGCGTTTTTAGTCCTTAAGAGATAATAATTATAATGAGACTTGATGACGGTAACTTTTCATTATTTGCTGCTAAATTTTATGAGAACACAAACTGTACAGACATTCTAGAGTTCCACGAAGATCTCAATAGAATTAAGTACATCAAAAGGTTGTTGAAGCAGTATAGAGAAACAGGTGAGCTCAAAGACAGATTGATATTAAATCACATGATCTGTCTGTACAATGTATTTCTACCTGAGGCATGTACAAAGATGTTAACATTTAAGTTATACGAGTACATGCCACAGTTGAAATCTTTTTTAACATACTTAAACTATTGGCCAGATCGAGTAGAGGGTTTGGGTTACAACGAGATCACTTTGAAGTCAGAAGACATAGATAGTGACACTTACGTCGATTCAATACTAGAGAAGATATGAGCCAAGCAGTAGATTTATTTGTCCTTTACAAACTTGTTCGAGCAATCAGTACTCCTTTTGATGAGACTGATGCTTACGAACTCGGTTTGATTGATGAAAAGGGCAAACTTCTCAAAAAGCCTAAGACTCGTGAAGAGAAAGAGGCATATGATCATTTCGATCGGTTCGTATTCAATATCAAAAGAATTCTTCAGAGAGTAGGTCTCGATAAGAGATATGCTACGTATGCTGGTGCCCTTCTCCTAATGAGAGAAGGTGCTGACAAGTTGTCACAAGAGGATCTTGAAAAAGAACTTATCAATGAATACAACTACGTCAAGAGTAACACGCGCAAAACTTTCAAACAGCTTAAGGACGAAGCGACTACTACTGGTCCTGCTGTCGCTGGCACTGGCGATGATCCTGTTACTTGGGGAAAGCCTAAAGGACAGAGAGGTCGCCCGAGAACAGTTGGAAGATCTATCAGCGGAACACAATTCCTTAGAAGAAAGAAACGTAACAGTGCTAACACAGTAAGTAGTTCATATCCTCGTAACGCAGGAAAGGTTGAGTAATGTCGTATCTAAAATATGTTAATGATGAAAAGTTAAACGTTGCAAGAGGTCTTGTAAGAGATGCTGAAGTTCGTAACATATTTGGTTTTAATACTCAACTAGGTACAACATATAGACCACTGTGGGAAAGAGCTTCTACTTATACCTATCCAACCTCTAACACAG
>CALBDR010000397.1 GCA_937927525.1 uncultured Candidatus Melainabacteria bacterium | reverse complement strand
CTCTCTTCTCAAGCTCATACGTTGAACCATTCGCTTGGATCAACTGCTGAGTCTCAATCATCTCATTCTTAGCCAACTTTCGTTCATCATACAACTCTTCAACGAACTGTGGAAAGAATCCTTTGATCGTATTCAAGAAGAACTGACCAGTGCCAGTCATACAGTACTGACCTGGAATCTCTACCTTGTTCTCATCAAGTAGATACTCGACAGTATTATGGTAGTGACCGTTCTCATTGTCACGCTTCATCAGATCAAATGTGTGAACTTCTGGAGCAATAGTCTCAGGACTCATATTGTACTGCATAATAATATGAGGATATAGACTATTCAAGTCAAAAGACATCACCCACTCGTGCATACCAACTTGAGGATCCTTAACGTATGCTCCTTCGATCTGACGTTCTTTCTCATTGCTGACCTTTGGTGGACAGATGATGTTGATCTCTCGGAGTTTGTTGTAGATCAATGCATCCCAGACACCTACAGGACTGAATGCATCAGAATAGTTGACCTTCCCTTTGTATGCAATCGTCATACACAAAGTAATCAGACTCATCTTATCTTCAAGTCGATCTACAATGTCTACGTCTTTGATGTTGTAGTCAATGAACTTCTGATGATCTTGACGATACAGCTCATGTAGAGATCCATACTCACTGTAATCGATCTTGTTCTCACCAAGGACTACAGAAGCAATATGATCGAGCTTGTATGACTCTTGTGTTCCATATGAGTATGCAAACTTCTTAAACAGATCCATGTAGTCAAGCTGTTGGATTCCACGAATCTCATAGACCATCACTTTGCTGTTAACGAACTCAATCTCTCGTTGGATCAGACAGTGCTTCATCTGCTTATGCCAAGGAGAGAGACGATTCGCATGAGCATCACCAAGAAGTTTCTTGATCCGCTGGACGATGTATACGATATCGAACATCCGACTGTTCCATCCTGTAACAACATCAGGACAGTCGTTCTCCCATCGATCAAGGAATTGGTGAAGTAGATCTAACTCAGAAGAACACTTGATGTAGTTTACTTTGAGATCAGGAACAATCGAGTCGCTCTTACTCCAATCACCAAGACCCCAGACATGGAATGTATCGTCCACATTGTTCTTGATTGTGATTGCAGTAATTGGATGAGCAGCTTCATCTGGCTTAGGAAACCCTTGATCAGACTGAACCTCGATATCGATTGTAGTCACGTTAACAGTATCACGATCAAACTCAATCGTACGACGAAACGCATCAGAGATGAACTGCTTAACAAAGTCAGCATTCCCGTGAATAGGATAGTTGTCAACGTCTCTATACATCTGGATGAACTCCTGGGTCTCCTTCATAGTCCCAGGCATGACTTCAGAGAGATAACCACCCTTCAATGACTTGATCTTAGTCTCAGTTGGACTAGCGACATAGAGAGTAGGATGGTACTTGATCTTCTCTTGAAGTCTTACACCATCCTTGTATCCACGGAAAAACATATGGTCGCCATAGCGACAGACGTCAGTATAGAATGCTTTGCTCATTCAAGTATTATACTATGATCTTTTGATCAGGGGCAACGATTCCACCAAACATTTGTTTGTGTTGGTTGACAAAATCAGAACGAGGTTCTGTGATAAAAACTACCTTGTCTTCAGCAACAGTAATAGTTTCTTTCTCATCACTGAATGGTGACCAAGGAATGAACTGTACAGAGTTTTGTTGGGTAGGAACAATGACGACAGCATCATCAATCTGAACAAACCCTTCACCAGTTTTCTTTAACTTGCAAAGGACATCTTCACCAGTGTACATTCTAACAATCTTAATATCAGACATAATATCTCCAAAGGAAGAGCCTCCGAAGAGGCTCTCATATTTTCAACTAAACCACAAATCATACTCTTCGTTAGTGTATGGCCACATGGTTTAGTCCTTTTTAGTTACAAAAGCATAGAGCTCTTGTGCTTGCTTCATGATCTCTTGAGGATCGTACATCTTAGGCATGTACTTTTCCTGAATCTCTTTGAGATCTTGATTTTTTTCTCTGGCTTGGTCCAATGCTTGATAAAAAATCGTCATATTAGCTTCATATTGACGATCAAGCATTTCTTTAGCCATAGCAAGTGTATCGAAACGAATTTCAAATGGATTTTTGTTCGACATAATTGTGTCTCCTGTGTGTGTATGTGTCCAAAA
>CALBDR010000396.1 GCA_937927525.1 uncultured Candidatus Melainabacteria bacterium | reverse complement strand
TCATTATATATTTCCCTTGCCATTGATTTTGTCAGCTTGATACTTTTCTCAAAATTTTCTTTTAAATTATTACTCAAATCATTAAATGAAGCCTGTGAAAAATCAAGTAACTGTAAACCACCACTAATCCCTTTTGAGAGATTGATATTTTCAATCGAAAAGAAATTTGAGATAAGAGGATCTAAAGCTTTAGCTAAGGCATCTAAAGCACGGTTATCTTTTAAAGCTTGGTGTGCAAGGACAGCATAAGCAACAGTGTGTACAGCTTTAGATGCACGCAGAGCAATTTTTTCGAAGAGGTTTACCTTTTCCTCACCAAAACCTATAAACCTTGCTGCAGCTGCAAAAAGATGAAGCATTGAAGCTCCTGCATAACCTAAAAAACGATACTTACGAGATAAGTTAGAAGCACCGGAACTTTGCTCAGGCTTAGCATCATCTACTTCGTGAAATAAAGCAAGCTCATGAGCAAGTGAATCATCTCTAGCACCTGTAATAATGTGAGTTTCATCTTTAGACCACTCGTCTTCCAAAAAAGACTCTTGAGCAGAATGAGAATAAGGTCTGTTCAAGCTAGTGGTAGCAACAGCGATACAAACATGATATACGAATTGATGGCAATTAGCTATTTTTTGAAAGTACTTTTAATTATTCGCATATACTATTCTTAAGTGTTAAAAACCCTAAAACTACTCTTACCGATACTTCTACCCTCTTGGCAATTCTTTAAAGAAATTGCCCCATCACCACGTATAGAGTTCAGACTTCTAAATACTCCTGACGATAATGTGAGCTGGCAAGAATTTCGCCCGCGCCCTCAAAAAATTTCATTACTTAGTAATATTCTCAGATTCTTTTATAACGCAGAATGGAATGAAACCATGTACATGGTCAACTGTGCTGAAAGTTTAGTCATAGAACCAAGTGAGCATGCAGATTCAGAAATCAAAAATCGAATAAAAAAATATCTAGCAATTTCTGGCTTTAGTTTAGATAGTAAGTTTCTTGAGTTTAGAGTAATTTTCATTAATAGAAAAGACTATGAGTTAGAAACTCATATACTCTACGAATCAAGCCTAGAAGAATTAGCAGGAGATAAAACCTGTGAACTTTGATCAAGCAGTTCGTCTAACAGAAATACTCTTAAGTATTTCTATAATTCAACAAAGCTTAGAACACCTTAACTCGTTTAAAAGTGAGAGAAGACTTATTTTACCTAGGATTATTTTTAGTGTTCTGTTGGTATTTGGAATCTCTTCTAAATGGGTTCTGCTAATACTATTAATTCTAGGCTTATTAATTCTCAATCATTTCCAAGGTCCTTATAATGGTGGCTGTGATCGAATGACTTTATTAATATTATGCTGTCTAAATTTTATTTATTTCTTCCCAAACACAATATGGCAAGAAGTCGCCTTTATATACTTAGCCTTACAGGTAACCATGTCGTATTTCATAGCTGGCTGGGTAAAAATCATTAATCCAGACTGGCGTTCAGGACAAGCTTTAAAAGACATCTTTCATTTCTCAGCTTACCCTGCAAGTGAAGAAGTGAGGTCATTAAAAGAGCACCCCAGTTTTTTATTTATACTTTCTTGGTTTACGATATTAATTGAATTCTTATTCCCACTGGTATTCATAAATAAAATATTTTTAATCATTTTACTAGCGATGGTTTTCAGCTTTCATATTGGCAATACCCTAATCTTCGGTTTCAACAGATTCCTGTGGATCTGGTTAGCTGCATATCCTTCGATATTATGGCTTTATAGTAAACTCCAGACTATATTACATTAATTTCCCTAAATCACAACCTATCAATTAATTAATCTATCCCCCCTCATAATTAAAGAGATTTAAGAGCAGAAAAAAATTAATTACCATAAGATCAAAACAGTAGTGAATTCTGTTTCTAATCAAAGACCAATAATAGAAGCACCTGGGGTAAATGGGGTAAATACAGCTCCACATAAAGCAAAACCTAACAATACTCAGGAAACAAGAGTAGCTGATCCTAAACTACATACAGATAATAATACAAACAAACCAATTAAGAATACTTATAAGGTTTCAACTAAATGGAGCTTAAGAACTGAAGCAGAAATCCCTCAAGAAATCCAAGATCTATGTTTAGAGAATACTAATAGCAGAAGGCAAGGCTTTTTAGCAGCAAGACTTTTATTCAATAGAGGAATATCAGACCCTGAATTAATCAAAAACTTTTATTTAAACATGGATGAAGCCAAGCCTAGCCATGCTTTTGAAATACCAGATATGGACAAAGCCTTTGAAAGAATTCAAAAAGCTATAAGTGCTAATGAAAAGATTATTATTTATGGGGACTACGATGTAGATGGAACTACCTCTGTAGCCCTTTTAAAAAGAGCCTTTGAAATGTTAGGTGTAAAAGTTGATTACTATATCCCCAACAGGCATGAAGAAGGTTATGGCTTAAACAAAGAAGCCATTCAAAAAATAAAACACGAACTAGGAGCTGATCTGATGATCACCTGCGACTGTGGAATAAGCAATTCTGAAGAAGTTGACTTTGCAAACAAGCTTGGTTTAGACGTGATAATCACAGATCACCACTCAATTCCAGAGAATAAACCTAATTCCATAGCAAATTGTAACCCTAAAACACTAGCAGAGAATCATCCATTAGCTCACTTACCTGGAGTAGGAGTCGCATATAAGCTTGCTGAGGTTTTATTAGAAGAAAATATAAAGAATGATGCAAAGAGAAAAGAACTCCAGCAATCGTTACTAGACTTAGTTGCTCTAGGTATAGTTGCAGACCTAGCGCAACTAAAAGGTGAAAATCGTTTACTCTGTGAAGAAGGACTCAAAGTACTTTCAAAAACAAAAAAACATGGCTTAAGAGAATTATTAATAGCATCTGGTAGCAATCCAAAGGCTAATACCGATAGAATAGGTTTCGGCATAGGTCCAAGAATAAATGCTGCTGGAAGACTGAGTGATGCAAAAAAAGCAGTAGAATTAATGACCACAGAAGATGATTATACAGCTAAAGAACTTTGTGAGAACTTAAATCAAGAAAATATTTCTAGAAGAGAAATCTGTGAGCAAATCACTGAAGAAGCTATTAATCAAGTACTAAATACTATTGACTTAAGAAATGATAAGGTTATTGTCGTAGGCTCTGATGACTGGCACCATGGGGTTATAGGTATAGCTGCCAGTAGATTAGTTGAGAAATTCCACTTACCAGTTTTCATAGTTTCTTTAAGTGGCGAAAAAAGTCGAGGATCTGTTAGAGGAATCAATAACAGTAATTTAGATATTTTCAAAGAAATGCAAACTTTACAGAACCAGCATAATATTTTCAGTAAATTTGGTGGTCACCCTATGGCAGCTGGTTTCAGCATAAAGAAAGAAAACTTCCATAGGCTAAGAGAATTAATCAAGCACCATTTTAGAAAAAAATTTAAAGATGAAGATTTCACGAAAGTAATAAATATTGATAGCTCAATTCACTTAAGTGAAGTTAACGAAGAATTCATTCGAGATATTGAAAAGCTTGCTCCATATGGTATCGGGAACCCAAAACCAGTTTTTGCAACTGGACCACTAAAAGTAACAAAGATAACTTTACTCGGGAAAAACTTAGAAGATCATGAAATAAAACATCTCAAACTACAACTTGAAGACGGTCAAGGAAATACAGTGGAAGCCGTCCTCTGGAATAAAGCCCAGGACTTCCTTCAAGATATAAACATGAACCCCAACCTAAAAAATAATTTAAGTATAGCCTTCACCCCACAGATAAATGAGTTTCGAGGAAGAAGATCTATACAGCTAGATATAAAAGATTATAAGGAAACTGAGCAAGTAGATGAAAAGATTCTTGCAAGAGTAAAACAAGTCGAGGCAAGATTTAAAAAGTGATTTCAGATTAATTTTAATTAACATCTAAAATATTTAATTCATTGTAAATTAATAACATATGGCGAATTCTACCTATGATGTTAGGTTCTCCACTGTTCCAGTAGCACGAAGAAGTGGCGGAAGAATAAATATTAATGAGTCCCCCCCAAAATTAATTGATAGTGAAAAGCGAGACAATCCTGAGCTGGTTCGAAACTTACATTCAGCTGCGTATAATAGTAATGAAGGAACTCAAGAATTAAGAAGTGTCATAAATGCATACCCGCACGTTCATCCAGGTACTAAAGATCAACCAGCAGTTCACTTTATGATCGCGCCATATTCAGATAAGTTTTATACCCTAAAAGAAATAGATATGGGAACACTAAATAATATGTCAAAATCTGCATTAGCTTTTTTAGAGATATCCCCTGAAAACTCCATGGTTCTTACCCATGAAACTGACCATGAAATGGTTGCAAGTGATAAAAAAACACATAAAAGTTGGAAGCAAATTCACTGGCACATGAAAACCATGAGCCCATCAATGCTACAAGATGCATTATTAAACAATGAGAAAAATATTAAAGCTTATGGAGAGAAATTAGTTCAAGATTTCAAAAAAGCAGTTAATGATAATAGCATCGGTATTACAGGAGAAGTTAATAATATAAGAACATATGGTTACGATGTAGCATTCACAATTCCATTCCCTAAAGACGCTATTCAACTATCATATACACTAAAAAATATAGATAGCTGGCTAAGAAAGGAACATGATATTTTAGCTAAGGAATATGA
>CALBDR010000395.1 GCA_937927525.1 uncultured Candidatus Melainabacteria bacterium | reverse complement strand
TATCAGCAGTAATATTGAAGTCTGCTGTAGGAGTGGCAGCTTGGCCCGTGACGCTAAAGCTACCATTAGCAGCTACAACCTTAACTGCCTTATCTAGGTCAGAGATTTGACCTGTTAGACTGAAGCTTCCATTGTTAGCTGTAAGTGTATAAGCACGATCTACATCAAGAGTAGCTGCTTGACCAGTTAGCGTGAAGCTGCCTTGTGCAGCCTCCATTGTGTAGGCTACGGATACAACACCGCCATCGTCTGCTAATGGTGCAGAGGCTAATGGTGAGAAGCCTAGCATAAACTACTCCTACGGCTTAGTGGGCCAAGTTACACTGTATAAGTCTTGTGTTTGTGGTAGATCACGAAGTGCTTGTCTGTAGTCCTTCATCTCTTGCGTAACTGTGCCACTTTCTTCAAGCTGTCTTAGCACATCAACGTCAGAGCTTTGAAGTAACTCATCCCTCTCTCGTCTTATACCTTGCCACACGATTGCGTCATAAGCTTCTACCTCTTCAGTTGTCTTCTCTTGAAGCTGCCAAGAGGTAGTGTTACTATCCCAAATCACCTTTTGTGTTCGATCTTCGTGCGATTGTGAGAAAGGTTCTACATAAACATATCCCGCGTCAGCTATCTCAGCATCTGTAAATGATGCAGGGTCCGTTCTGGTCGAACCGTCAGAAAGGCGTATCCTGCTTGGTAGCGGCTTTGGTGTGTTTCCTTGGTATGAATACATAATGCTACTCTCTATGCTGTGAATTCTGGGCTAAATAGCCAAAACCACGAGGGGTTTGTTGTATTAGGGCTAGTAGCCTCTGTATAAAGGAAGTAACCAGAACCGCCAAATCCTGAAGTTGGCCCAGTGTCACTGCTAGGAGTTGTTCCAGTGTCCCTATTCCAACGACCCCTGACAGAACCCGTGGTTGTAGGAACCTGACTAGCGTTAGACCATGCAGTTGATAAAGTCCCTGTGTGAATTGTTGTGGTTAGCCAACCAGTAGCGTTGCTATCAAAGTCATATGTTGTTCCAGAGATATTCACCTCATCTATAGCATAGTCGCCCCTAAACCCAGAGTTGTTCTTTCGATGCTGAAAGAGAATCCTGTACTTTGTTCCTGACGATAAGCTAGGGTATGATGATCCCGTCTGTTGAGACCAATCAGCACCGACATTACCACCAGACCTGCTGTAAATCTCTGTAGATCCTGTTGTCGATGTTCCAGCAGCGTCAAACGTAACAACATAAACAGAGATTCCGTCTATGTCTGATCCATATGCGGACTCATAGAAGGATAGACTTAAAGAAGGCGCTGTAGTTGATGTATCAGATATAGTAACATTACCACTCTCAGCCAACACTGTAGTTGCTGGTGATGGGCCTCTTACCACCACTTTAAAAGTCTCTGTATCAGGGCTTTCATCTGTTTGATCTTGAACAACAGATAAAGTTGTATTGCCTGTAGCAGATGATTCATCTCCAGACACTGTTATAGTCCCTGTGTAGGGGTTCATATCTGAGCTAGAGAAGTTAGAGACATTCTCAGCAGTTACGGTAAACTGAGTTCCACTTGCATAACCTGTCGTATTTAGAGTAACAACAAGGTCTTTGTTCGTTGTCTCATTCAAAGAGCTAGTACTAAGACTAATCTCAACACTAGGTGGGTAAGGCCAAAGGGCTTCTAGCTTGTAGGTGTATTGGTCAAAGCTACTATGCACACCGTTTGCTGTTGACACATTAACGTCTTGGTATGGGCCAATGATTCTACCATTTGTCTTAGACATTTATCACCCCATAGAAATTGCTGCAAAAGACGTTTGTCCGTTAGGAGTGTTATTAGGGGCGGGTACAGAAACAGAACTACCTACGAGACTATCCTGATAAGACACTATGGACCACTCAGTTGAACCTGCGTCAAATGAAACTCCATCCGTATACCCAGTGACATAAGGCGACGAATTGGTTGTAGAGTTTTGTGCTATTGCCCCATAGATTACAAAGCCTCCAGCACTTGAGGACACACTACCCGCACTGCCATACCCATTTTGGGAAGTTCCATAAGTATCAACTGTGGTAGATGTTGGGCCTGTTGTGAAGGCGACAACACCTGAGTGTACTTGTGTAACACTAAAGTCTATTGTATATGAAGCAGAAGTACCCAAGGCTCCATTGTCGTTGTATTTAAAGAACCCAACATTACACCCATTTGCAACGGCTGGAGCACCTACCTGATAAACTTCCGAAAACTGCACCCCGCCTACAGACACTGTAGAGATATTGTTCCCACCTGATATTGTGCTTAACATAGTAGGTATAATAATATATATTTCCCTGTTAGCGTAAGCAGTACCTAAAGCTATAGTTCCAGTCACCTGAGTGCTACTATGCGATGGATGTGCTACAGACCCTTGATAGCCATATACATCAATATTTGGAGATGTCCTTAGATAAAGGTTTTGAGAAGTGAGGTCAGCAACACCACTTGCATTAACCTTGCTACCCTTTTGATAACTTCCTATCAAGCCTAGATTGGACTGTATCTTAGCTGTCATGGTTACGCATCATCTAGTTCTTCATAAGAGATAATAATTTCCAGATCGCTTGCAGCACTTGCACCACCTCTTATCTGGTCAGATTCCTCCAAGAAGATCGGACTATCTTTACCCAAAACAACCAATGTACTATCTGCTGGCACAGTAATCGTTTTCGCTAAATGGTAACTCGTAGTGGCAGAGTTATCATAGAACTGCACTGTAGCGTCAGCGTTATTTGTGCCGTCAACATTGGATACAACAATACTGTTAATCTTCAGCAACTTGTTGGATGCACAGGTTAGCAAAGTTGTTGTGACTGTAGTAGAGAGCGCAGCACCTATAGTTTTTCCGTATATACTCGTCGCATTAAGGATGTTTGGGTTTGCCATGTTTTATCTTCCTATAAAGTTTGCTATGCCTGAAGTTAATGCAGTGGAACCACCACCTCCAGCTCCGTCAGCTCCACGTAAGTCACCTGTGCTAAAACCTAAGCCATCATTAGATGTGAACGTAACTACGCCTGTAGAGGCGTTATAAGAACCACCTGTAAAACCTAAACCGTTAGTGCCATCCGTACCATTAGTGCCATCCGTACCATTAGTGCCATCCGTACCATTAGTGCCATCAGCACCTCTTAAGTCCCCAGTTGAAAACCCAAGACCGTCATCAGATGTGAACGTAACTACACCTGTAGAAGCGTTATAAGAACCACCTGTGAAGCCTAGACCATCGGCACCACCGCCACCACCAACAGCAGCTCCATCAATCGTGAGGGAACCGCCACCAGTTGCAGAGATGTCATTTGTCTGATGGTTAATGTTGATTGCCATGTTATACCGCCGTGCTTCCCGCCATGTCGTCCTGATCCATTACCCAAGCATAGCACTTGTCTATAAACGTAGAACCAGCCATCGCTTCGACATCATCTAAATTAGCTTCATACCGAGCATGATCTACCTGACGAGTGCGATCTGTTGGACTGCTCGTAGCATAGACTGACAAGCTTATCACTACCGAGAACTTAGGGGCAGTCTCACTGGTACGGTGTATAACTACCTCCACTATCCTATAGTAA
>CALBDR010000394.1 GCA_937927525.1 uncultured Candidatus Melainabacteria bacterium | reverse complement strand
CCATATCAGAGTCTAATGGAATTACTTTACCCTTAGGTAAGTATTTTGTAAGAGTACCGCTGTTAGTACCAATGGTGTCTGCTACTTCGACAGTTGTGGTATTAGATATGGATACAATAGGACTCTTAATACTAGAATCTACTTGAATAACATCACCTACATGAAGAAGACCAGAAAGAGCTACTGGGTGAGTAACAGTGGTTCCAGAGGATGAGGATGTTCCAAGCGAAGAACAAGAAATCTCTGATCCTAAGTGAGTGATGATTAGATTGTTCTTTTCTGCTGTTGTATAAGCACCGATAGAACTATTGAACGAGTAATCTGTCTCGTCATCTGCATCAATAACAATAACACCGTTAGCATTAAAAACGTCTGTTACATTAGAGTGCTTTCTAAACACAAACGAATTATCTGTAGAACCTAACGAATCAGTAAACGACTTGAGAGCTGTTTCACCAAAATCGTTAAATGGCAGTTTCTCTGTATCTCTTAAAATTGTATTTCCGCTTAAGAGTACAATATCTGCAGATCCAGTTGCATTCTGTTGTGAGCCAGAAGCATCTACTCTCATAGATATAGATCTGGCTGAAGAAATATTTTGCGAGGTATTAGCTACTACGTCATATAACGAAATATCATAAACTGCGCTGTTAGTTCCAGGAGTACCTGTAACGAGCTCAACGCTTTTAACTAACGCCTTGCCTACTCTAGTAGAACCAGTCGGAACTTCTCCTGACGATTGAGATACAAATGAGTTGTAATTAGTAGTGTTGCTGTACATATCAATAGCAGCACCATCGCTTGTATTCTTAATAAAGTCTAATTCATAGTTAGGAATAATGTTACCAATAAGACCATATACTCTAATTCTATTACCCTGTAATGAAATAGATTCTACATCATTAAAGGAAGTGTTAGTAGTAGATCTAGAAAGGAGAGTTCTAGTAGGACCAACTGTAGCTATTCTAAATCCGTTTACGTAGCCAGATCCTTCACCAACTACAGCGTAGAATAAATCATTATTAGATCCATGCGCTTCTGTTGTTACTTCAAATTCATCCGTAGTAAAATCACCTGATGTTTCTTCCTTTCTTGTTGCAAGAACATCACCAAGGTCAGCATACTGAGGATCGTTGTTGTTAATTCTTAACTGACCTCTGTCATTAAATTCCATTAATGTAGCTACTGCAGACTGGTTTACATTATTAGTTGTATTAGAAACAGCAATGACTGGTTCGATCTTTAATCTATCAGCACCAGGTGCAACCTCATTATTAAATCCTGCAGCATTGTCTAGTAGAGAACCATCTTGTTTAAATGTTACGATAGACTCGGTTGAGTTGATAGAAACTACTTTATTATTAGCTCCAGATACAGTATCTGAAACAACAGCAAATCCTGGTTCAATGTTTAAGAATTGTCCTTTATGATATACAACCCCTTCTGCGTTTCTAACTAATACAGAATCTTCGGAGCAAGCTACACCAGCACTAGAAAAGCACTGTAATCCAGAGAACGCTTGAGTTAATTCTTTTTCATTAATCTCAATAACATCTTGATTAGAAAGATCTACTTTAGTAACAACAGCAGTAGTATTAGCTGTATAATCTTCTGTAAGCTTCTGAAGCGATCCATTTACAAATACAGATAAGTTCTGTGTGTTAGCAATTGTATAGCTTACGTTAAATGTATTGGATGTAATGGCAGTGTTAACAGTATTGGACTGAGTGTTTCTAACTGACTCAGAAAATACATCTAATACTTCTGGATTAGCTGCAGTTCCTACGATACCAAATTTTGTAATGTCGCTTGCAATAACATAGTTAGTGTCTGCAATGCTTGTGTTAGAGAAGTTAACTTTTCTGGAGAGATCCATACTAGTGTTGTTAGCAATAGATCTAATAACTGCATTGAAAGTTACCTTACCTCTTGTAGGTGTTTCAAACAGTGTTACCACATCGCCTACAGCATAGCTGTTAAAGATTGTGCTTGTACCTGTAACAGTATTAGAACCACTAGTAACGCTCAGAGTTCCGGAAGTAGTTTTGGTCTGAGTCTTATCGGTATTACGATACAGTACATAAAGTCTCTTAGTATTAGGAGCCTCTGCCTGAGAGCCTTCTTCAACATGAATCAGCTTAGCTTCAAGACCAGTAGTTTGAGATTTAACGAATACATTGTTAGAGTAGTTCTTTATAGCATTTACATCAACAACGTTGTTGTTGGAGTATGCATTTCTAAGTCTAACTACATTAGCTTCTGTAATGATGTTAACGTCTGCAGAATGAACAGGCGAACCATCTTTGAACACATGAGAGCCAAACCGTTCTATTTGCTTTTGAAGAATAGACTGAATCTGAGAGAGCTCTCTTGCTTGAACAGCAGTACTCGGCTTAAACAAGATTCTGTAAAATTGCTTGCTTTCCAAATAATCGTCAAAGTAAGGAGATCTATTGAGATTTGTATTGATATCAGCCATCTTAAACCTTAACTACAATTTTGAATTCTACGTTGCTGGTATCAGTTTTAGATACCTTCAATATGTTATTTATGTACAAAACATGACCATATAGACCGTCAATGTAAGAATTAGAAACTTCTGCTGTCACAACATTAGCTGTGGCTTCAGACTGATTACCAGTGATCGTAATACCGGATGGGAACTTGGTACCAACAATTGCTAACTTATCAGCAGATTGATTTACCACAGTACCAAAGTATTCTTTATCAAGAGAAGAAACTACTTCACCGTTACTAAACAGATTAGGTTGATTTACTGTAAGCCTGATTATATTATTAAAGGTATTTGCTTTGTACAACTTTCTATATTTAGCACCTGCATGTGTACCAGCAAATGGTACTCTAGTATAAAGAGATGTGTTAGACGATACATTTAGTACATCATATGCTTCGTCAAAATCTTGACCTTCTACTAAGATTGTCTCCATAGGAATCTGCTGATTAGTAATCTGCTTGTTAAATTCATTAAACAGAGATACCATAGTTTCCGATTTAGATGTATTTGATACTGAAGTGTTGGATAATGGCGCAGTATTGACCGTAGCTACAGAAGTACCTGTAACTGTTGATAAATCTGGGCTAGTAAACACATTATCGAATACAGTACCTACACCAGTAACCAAATTTTGTCCAGATGATGTTGATACCGTTCCTCCGAATGCTACGTTGGCAGGAGAAGGATTAGAAAGAATACCTACTGTTCTAAATCCATTTTGAAGATTAGCAGTAATAGTATTGGATTCGTTTCCTACAATTGTTAATGCATACATAATCTTGTCTGCGCCAAGCTCTTCATGAGGATCGTGACCATGTCCCTTGCGAGGAGGTACAATAGCTTCTACAGAAGCACCTGCACCGGTATTAGCATCAATAATAACATTTGCAAAGGAGTATGAATCGCCTGAAGTTTTAACTTCAATATCACTAATAGTTTTAGTGGTTGGATCAACTGTAGCAATAGCAGTTGCATTTGCACCGTCACCTACCACTCTTACTCTTGGAGAAATTTCATATTTAGTAGTGCCAGAGAATGTGTGTGTACCATCAATTGTGATTTGTAGCGACGAGTCATTAAAATCAGAAACTGTAAACAAGCTACCGTTTGATCTAGCACCTGGCTCAAATAAAAGAACAGAAGTGTTATTAAAAAACTTGTTCTCAGGAACAAATACTAAGCCATTTGCATACTGAAGAGATGTGCTTTCTATGATGAATTCAGAATCAGATAATACTGCTTGAACATCGCCATTAGCAGACTCAACATAATTGTTACCAACATTCCTTAAAAAGTAATTATCGATACCAGCTGTCAAAGTACTTTGTACAGTGCTATTAGAAACTACTGGAATGTAGCTATCTGTAATGAACTTAGATCCAACTGGAACCGAGTACATATACTTCCACTTGTATCCATCAGATTCTTCACGAGGCGTTAAATCAGTGTGAGATGGTTCGACTGTTGATTCAGCAGAGCTGTTGTTGTCAATACATTTATACACATTACCTGAGGTAGTATACACATAGAATGACTTTTCTACATCACTATCACTTACGGTAAACAAGGTATTAGATTTATTATAAAATGCTTGATATCTTGTATTAGAGGACCAGTCGTATCTTGTAATAACTGGTGCCACGTCAGTCGGTAAAATCTTCTTACCGAATACCATTTCTCTAATAGGATTGTGTACAGACGTATAGTAGTTCTCTGAGTTGGCTAACGACTTTACGTTTTCATCAGAATTATCATGAGTCTTAGAGATAAAGATATACACATTCTGATTGTAAGTAGAAAGCTCTGTAATCATTCCTAGATTGTGAGACAAAGATCGTGTAGTAAGACCCATATTTTTTAAACGCCAGTTGCCGTGACGCTTTCCTCTAAAATTTTAGTTTTTGATGCTGCATCGTCTTTAACCAGATTCAAAGTAAAGAACTTTCTTCCTGACATGTGAATAAGATTATTAACTACTTTTTCATACTTAGTGTTATCAATTGAAGACTGAATCTCATATGAGTATTCTTGCCAGAAGTTGCTATCCTGAAGTCTGATGACAGGGTTAGGTTCTGAGTTGATTGTAGTATGACGACCTTCCAATAAAGATTGACCG
>CALBDR010000393.1 GCA_937927525.1 uncultured Candidatus Melainabacteria bacterium | reverse complement strand
CAGTTGACTTTAATAAAGTCGATAAAGTACCAAGGCTAATATGATTTTCTGTCTTTTCACTGTTATTCGTTAAACTGTTATAAACTAAATTTATAAATTCTTTAAATTTTGGGCTATTATGAAGGTCTAGCTTCGTTGCTATCTGTTCATTATCACCCCGTTTCGTGGCTCCAGCATCGTTTCCATCTTGCGAGCTTTGTTTTGCACGCACAGCATTAGAATCCACTTCTTGACCATCAGGCAAGCCAGCTTTAACTTCCTTATCTCTAAGGGTATGGTAGCTAGAATTTGTTAATTCCATTAAATAAGCGTTATTCGGTTCAAGTGTAAATATATGTTAGCAAATTTTAGCTAAAATGTCATATGTTAGTACATATTTCTTTATCTATATGTTATTATAAATTACTAGGTAGAAAATGATTTTTTTAGCTACTATGATGAATATCATGCCGATGGCTATAAGTGTACGAATGTATTGCTTTTAATTTCTTTTTAATTTCTTTTTAATTTATCCTTTTTATTTATTAATAGTTTCATTTAAAGCTTAATGGTATCAACCTCAAATATTTCCGCAGAATTGCGTGCAGATGTAACTAAGACTGGTCAAGATAACGCCTTCGACGAGTCAACAATTATTGAAAGTCCACGCTTATTGGCTGAAAAGCAATTAGATGAAGAATGGTTATTAGAACAAGATCGAGAGTTTATTAATAAAGAACTTAGTAAAGTTCCTGCTCTGGAACAGCCTTTTAAGACTGAAGAAGTAGAAGAAGTTAAGGGCAACCTACTTTTTAAATCATTGAGAAATATTTTATCTCCTGTTATTGATGGCTTAAATAGTGGTAGTATTCCGGTTGCAATATCAGGTTTAGGTGGAGCTTTGCATGTCTTAGATGGTTTTGTTGAGTCTATGAATTTACCTAAACCGCTAAAAGCTTTAACTTATAAAGCTTCTGTCTTATTTTCGAAATCATTAACGGTACTTCCTAATGCTTTAATTGGAGTTGAAGACTTAGCTAAAAATGATTTTGTTTCAGGTTTTTCAAAAATCTTTAGTTTAGTAGCAAAGCAGTTTCAAACTAAACCAGCGAACTTTAGTATTTCTTCAGGCTTTTTTCCTGGAGTGCAAATGGCTAAAATTGCGATAGGTAGGGATAAATATGAAGCTAAAAACTTTGAGTCCTTTGGAGATAATATAAAATTTTTCTTTTCTGAGCTTCTAGGCTCTATTAAAGAGTCAGCTGCTGAAATTTCACAAGGTAAAAACATTCTTGTTAATATATTCAAAATTATTGTACCTAGTGGATTGATGAGCTCTACTGTACTTGGTTCGGCGATTATAGGCGATGAAGTAAGTACTCTTAAGGCTAAGTCTCTTGGCTTTGCCCGAAATACAAGTGGTATTTGTGGAGATTTATGGTTATTAATGGAAGCTTATAATCAAGCTAAAGAAAAGTATGGTGCTAAACAAGCCTTTGCTAAGATGTTGGAGAGTGATGACTTTAAGATAGGTTTCCCATTCATACTTGCGTCATTTGGTGAACTTATTAATAGATACACCCCTGAATCCATCCAAGGTATTTTTGCCCAGTTCTTATGTGGAGCTAATGAAATTATTACTGCTAGCTGGGGTGTTCTTAGCCGTAAAAATGAAAATCTAGAACCAGAATTTGCGTAAGTTTTAAATAAATATTGTTTACTTACTTTGGTAAGAGTGGTAGTATATTCTTACAAAGGTAAGTGTATATGTCTAAGTTTTTTAAATCCCTTATAAAAGTCGTAAATATTAATGATGACTTATATCCCAATACTTTAAGAATTTTAAAGAATGCACCAGAGAAATTTTATTATATTGGTGATATTAATTCTTTAAATTGTGAGTCTTGTATTTCTATAGTCGGTGCTAGGCGCTCTACTCTCTATGGAAAACATTTGACCCGCTCTTTAGTCCAGTCTCTAGCTAATTTTAATACCACTATCGTTAGTGGTGCTGCTTTAGGCATTGACCAGGAAGCACATTTTGCTGCTTTAGAAAATAAGTTGAATACTGTTTTGATTTTAGGTTCAGGCCTTTTAGAATCTCATCTAGATTTAAATTCTTTTTTTATAAAAAGGGTTATGGAAAATCCTAAAAATCTAATTATTTCAGAATTTGAGCCTAATTTCAAAGCTCAGAAATGGACTTATGCTCACAGAAATCGTTTAATTGCTGCCTTAAGTAAGGCTACTATTTTAGTTCAGGCGGCCGCTAAAAGTGGCTCTTTAATTACTGCAAAGTATGCCGAGAAATTAGAAAAACCACTCTATACTTTTGCTACAGAGCTTGATAAGCCTGCTTTTGCAGCTAATAAATTCTTACTTGATTCTCTTGCGGCTAAATCTATTAACTCAATAGAAGAATTCACTAAAAGTCTTAACTTAGAGAGAATTAATGAGATTAAAAAACCCATTTCTACTAATAATTTTGGACTAGGTTTAGCTGGTGATATTATTCGTTTACTAAAATCTGGTTCTAAAAGCTTTGAAGCTATCAAGTTGAGTTTAAATAAAAATGAAGTTGGAATTTCTCAGGCTCTATCTTTACTAGAAGTAAGAGGACTAATAAAAAGGGAGCCAGGTTCAGAATTCAGTCTAGCCCAGCTCTTTGCTTGATTAAGGTTAATGAAAAATTCAGGCTACCTGTTCTTGAACCTGTGAAAATGTTTTATTAAAAAGTTCACTATAAACATCCATTCCAGTGTTAGATGTTACATTACAGTTTATCGGTGCGAAAATAAATACTCCAGAACCGACTCTTTCATATGATCCATCCATCGCGACTGCAGCACCGCTAACGAAGTCGATTACTCTCTGTGAGGATTCGTTATCTAGGTACTGAAGGTTTACTATTACTGTGCTTCTTTGTTTTAAGTTTTTTACGATCTCTAAGCTTTCTTCAAAATTCTTAGGCTCGATAACAATTATATTCATTGATTGTGTCCTTTGATTTACTGCTTCTAAATGACTAGTTCTAGTTCCAAATAAAGAATCCATAGAATTACTTTCCTTAACAGGTATTTTGTTATACTTTGTCTCTGACTCAATTTCCTGTAATTTGGAAACTATAGAAGGGCTAGCTGGTGGAATAACAGCGTCTTTAACCGCAAACAAACTATCGAACCCATCATTCAAAGAATCTGAATCTGGACCCATCCACCATTTATTTAAATTGAACATAAAATTTCTACTCCTTAATTAACCAAATAAAGCTCTACCAATTCTAATCATACTTGCACCACCTTTAAGTGCTGCACAATAATCACCTGACATTCCCATTGAAAGTTCAAATTCATTTTCAGGTTTGAAACTTTTTAGAAGAATTTCAAGGTTATTCATGATTTGAAATTCTTTTACTAAATACTCACTATCTTGACTATGCTCAAACATTGTCATCAATCCTTTAATAGAAACATTCTTAAAGGAAAGGATTTTATTAATATTAGTTTCAAAGTCCTCTTTACTAAAACCATGTTTAGTAGGACTGTTGGAAATATTGATTTGGATTAAAATATCTTGTTTGATGCTCATAGATTTAGACCGAGCATCGATCCTCTCTAAAAGTTCAATAGAATCTACAGACTGAATTAAGCTAAAATTACCTACAGCTTTATTGACTTTGTTTTTTTGAAGAGTACCAGTCAAATGCCATTCGACTTCACTAGAAAACTTAGGGGTTAATCTTTTTATTTTTTCGAGTGCAGGACCTACATAATTCTCACCGAATATATTAACTCCAAGTTTCTCAGCTTCAATTACTTGTGCATCATCTGCGTATTTAGTGATAGCAACTAATTTGACATCATCGACTCTAGCAAAGCTTTTGATGTTGTTTCTTATTTCAGTTAGTCGTTCTTCTATTTGCATTTTGGACACAAAGCTGTTATCTCGGGCCGAAACTTCCTATGTTTATAGAATCCTATTAATCTATCTTTCTGTCAAGAGTCAAGGGCTAGAAAATTTTTTTTTATTAAATCTACATAATTATTTGTTCTAATTAGATTTATTTGAAAAATTTTCAAATAAAAAAAATACCGCCCCGAGGAGTAATTGGGACGGTAACCGCACATTTTATTTTTACTGGCTGGGACATAAGTAGCCAGTAAAAGCCTTATGGGGAATTAATGACCTAGTTTGAATAGTTACAGTTTTTACTAGTTTGAGTTACAGTTAGTTACAATCATTAATTCAAAATTCTTTATGGTAGCCTCTATGGTAAGAGATTGAGTAATTGCTCAGGTTGAGCATTAGCTTGGGCTAACATCGCTATTCCTGACTGTTGTAGAATTTGTTGTTTTGCGATGTTACTACTTTCAAGAGCCATGTCTGCGTCGATGATTCTTGATTTAGAAGCTTCTAAGTTAACTACAGCAATGTCTTGCGCATTAATTTTAGCTTCCATAGATCCTTGAAGGGCACCTAGGTGAGATCTCATTCTAGAAAGATTATCAATCATTCTTGTTATGTCATCTAAGTTACCGTGGTCTGCAGTGGATGTTCTATCTGGAGCTGTTATTGTTGCTCCTGGAATTCTAAGTCTATTCAACATGAATCCTGGTGTTGAAGATCCTTCAACAAGTTGACCACCTTCATG
>CALBDR010000392.1 GCA_937927525.1 uncultured Candidatus Melainabacteria bacterium | reverse complement strand
GTTCATTACAAATAGCTTTAGCTACAGTAGTCTTACCAAGACCAGCTGTACCTGTAAAAAGCATATTAGGTAGTTCACCTTTAGAGACTATCTCTTGAAACGTCTGTTTAAGAGAAGGAGGAAGAACTGTTTCTTCGATAGTCTTCGGACGATATTTCTCAACCCAGAGAAAGTCATTCATAATATATCCTTATTCAGCGTTTGCTGCTTGATCTTGTTGATAAGTTTCAGCCATTTGAATCAATTGTACTGCTTGATCGCGAAGTTGACCAAGAGTAGAAAGTTCTTCACCCTTAATAGCACCTCGCTGTACCATAGTGTCAATTACTGCTACTGTGGAACGACACACACGATTAGCTAGATCATATACTGGTGCATGTGATTCGTGTGCAAGTTTTACTTCATCTGCTTTAGCCATTTTATTCTCCATATGTTGATGACTTTTCTAGCGCTACCCAATAGACAATACTACCGTTAGAGCTAGTAAATTGCGAAATTAATTTGTTGGAAATTTTAACTTGATAGTCATCATTAACCATTTTCAAGTTGTTAATATTTAGCACGAACTTAAAGTTCGCATCGTTATATCCGCCATCTACAGTAACGGAATAAGTATTAGCAGTAGCGTTTTCTTGATCTACTACCGAAAGTTTAATAACACCATTATCAGGTTCAATAATAACTGTACCATGCCCGAAGATGGCTGCAGCTCGTTTTAGACCTGCTAGTGTTGATTGATCCAGAGTAAACCACACATCCTCACCTGGCATCTCAATAGGTTTAGAAGGAGTAGTAAGCATATCCGGATCGGCATAGTAGTAGGTTACTAGCGCTCGACCAGCATTACCTCCAATATACATGCTATGAGCTTCAAACTTAACAGAAGGTTTATCTACTAAGTTAAGTACGTTTAGAAACTCATGTAGATCATAGATACCTACTTGTGAGTCGAAACGTTCTGGTACGGTTGCTTCGGCTAGAATATTCTTAGCTTCAGAAATCGTCATAATCTTATTACCAGGTTTGATAACAATATTGCTATTGATCTGAGCAAAATTAGTTAAAACCTTTACTGTATCTGCACTAATTTCCATTATTTAATCCTACTAAAGTTTTTATCTTTCACAATTTCTAACTTATTTGCAAACTTACCGTCTAACATATCACCTTTATGACTGATAACAAATACGTTAGTATCTTCTCCTAAAGTATAGATGATTTTCATTAGATTATCAACACCTTCGTGATCGAGAGATGAATCAAATGTCTCATCTAATATTAGCAAGTTAGTTGCAACACTATTTTTCATCTTAGCTATTTGCCGCCATGTGAATAGTAATGCTAGATCAATTCGCTGCTTCTCGCCTTCGGAGAATGAGTCATACGTGAAGTTATCACGGAATCTAGAGCGAATTGTTTCTTGAAAAGCCTCATCAAGATTAAACGATACAAAGAAGTCTAATACTTGAAGATATTGGTTACATAGTTTATTTATCACCGGTAGATACTGTTTTACAATTTTAGTCTTAATACCAGTATCCTTTAACATCTGAGACATAACCATATTATAGTTAAGCTGCTCGTTAAAAGTAAGCTTCTCTTCTACTAGCTCTTCACCCATCTCAATAAGAATATCTAA
>CALBDR010000391.1 GCA_937927525.1 uncultured Candidatus Melainabacteria bacterium | reverse complement strand
TTCCTGGCTCTCTTAATCTCCAAGCCAAAGAGTTTTAAACTATCGTCTGCCAAAATTAATCTCCAAATATAAGAGTAGGGGAAAGCCTATTCCCTCCCCTACTTTATTTATTCCGACTTTAGCTGGTGGTGCCCGGCGATTCCCAGTACTGAACCTGGAAGTCTACAGTAAACTCTTCAATGACAGCCGCCTGATCGTAAGACAGATCGATCGGAGAGATACTAGTTGGGAAGCAACCCCGGAAGTTGTATGTCTTCAGGATAGTTTCATCTTTATCCAACTGCTCTACGATCAAGTCTGCTTGATAATCCGTAGGATTAACCAGGCCAGTGTTTGCAGAGTGAGCATTGATACCATTCATCCAGCGCTCCATAGCGTTACGAACGTTGAAGTCAGTGTCGTTAATGATAGTCGGTGTCCACGTTTCAAACGTACGGTCACCAGCAATCTTTAACTCACGACCACGGAATGGTACAATGATTTCAGTCATAACAGAAGCAGGAAGCTGCGCTGCACGACACATGAAAGAGGTGACTTCTACATCACCTTGGGCATATGCTGGAAAGTTAATTGTAGCTCTAAATAGATTAGGTCTAGCACCTCCACCTTTCAGCTTTGCCTTGAAGTCATCGACTCCTAAAATAGCCATCTTTTAATCTCCTTTAAAATGCCTGACCAACTACTTCTTGGAAGTCAACTCCTGTACGAGTAGCTACAAAGTTCAGAGTGATGTAGTTAATCGAACGAGAAGGCTTGACAAAGATAGAAGCTACTAACTCATTTCTATCAATCACTGCTCCAGTGTTGTTTGTCTCGTCACAAACTACTCTGAAGTCAGTGATACCTCTTCTGCCTTTAACGTCTCTGAGAACAGGCTCAACGATATTAACAAACTCAGCTCTAGTGAATTCATCGTTGAGCTCGAACAGTACGCTCTGTGCAGCTCTACCAATTGCTCTTTCAAGAGTGATGAAAAGCCTACGAACGTTGATACGATCAAACGCAGATGGACGTCCAAGCATAGTCTTATCACCGAACAGAGTTACACCTTGTCCAGGCAAGTTAGTAATAGAGTTGACTCCAGACTTGTACAGCTCATCTCTTTCAGCCTTAGATGGATTGTATGCCAACCCAACAACGTTGAAGTAGGTACCTCTGTTGAGGCCAGCTGGAGAGTACCAAGGCGCAGTGTCTCTATCAGATCTTGCCATGACACCCGCAGTTGCTCCACAAGCAGGGATAAAGATGTACTTATCGTTATACTTATCAAACACTTTAAGGTGCTGGTTATCCATAAAGGCATACGAAGATCTGGTCAGAGTGTCTGCAAAAGTCTTGACACTTGTGTTTTCAGATCCGGAGTTGTTGACTACTGCGGCCTTGTTAGGAGATACTACAGTGATACAGTCTTTACGAGCTTCAGAGATTGCGATACAGTGCTCTGCAATTGTCTCGTTATCTCCTGCTGCACTAAAGTTATTAGCGATAAGAAAGTCTACCTGGAAAGTGTCTTGATCTTGAACAAGATCGTATCCAGATGTAATGTTGGAAGTAGTAATGCTGCTGGCATCTACGCCTCCAGTAAGACTAGCGCTGAATCTACCTAAGGTACTTCCACTAGCTCTGTAATCTTTTCCACTGATAGCATCATCACCGGCTCCTGTCGAATCGTAATCCGAATCAAAGCCCACTGCTGCTACGTATCTGGAATTATTGTTGATGACGTCTAAAACATAGTTTGTAGATCCATCTGTATTCTTAGCGTTGGCCGCCAAAGAAACGTATGGATATCTTTCCAAAACGTTTCCGGCTGTGCCTGTAATCACGCCGTCTTCGTCTACAACTACTACATGAACCTCGTCATTAAAAGCCCCAAGATTGGAAGCAAAATCAGATGTCCCTGGCTTAGTGTCAAACTCACCTGCGTGGTTCCATGCAGAGAAAAGAGTACCACTAGCTGAGTCAGCAGGACACATCTCTACTTTAAGAGAGTTACCTAATGCTCCAGGAAACATGCCGATGAAAGTATGACCTGCCGTAGCAAGAGTAGAGAGTTGATTCTCCAGATCTTCGTTGTTATTTACTGTAGGTGCAATCGATGCCCCACCCGAAGAATCAAAGGAGTTTCTAGCACTACCATCTACCACTCTAATATTGTACATACTATTAGAGTACGTCAAGAAAGAGGTAGCGGTGTGAAAATCTTCTGTTGTGTTTGTGTCTGGTGCAGCAAACTTTTCAGTCAAATTAGCTTCATCGCTAACTAATGTCGGGGTGTCGACTGGTCCCCAGCGAAAGTTACCAACAAATGCGCCAGTAGTTGTCTGTACGTTCGGAGCAAAGCCGGTAAGATCAACTTCTTTGACAGTTACTGCAGGAGACTCGGAAGGCGAAAATAAAGCCATTTGAAAGTCCTCTTAGTTTTCGTTTGTATTAATTATAAGTACCCATAATAAGAA
>CALBDR010000390.1 GCA_937927525.1 uncultured Candidatus Melainabacteria bacterium | reverse complement strand
GGAATGTAGTGAGAAACATTGAGATAAAGAGCAGTAGCTTTTAAATTATCACCAAATTGAATGTGAGATTTGATTTCTTCAGGGTAAGAACCAATATTTTCGCATCCACAATTGCAGACTTTTTTGATTTGTTGATATTCTGTGACTATTGGTTTAATTGGAGGAATATCTACTTCTTGCCTTGTTGTTTGAATTTTACCTTCAATATTCTCTAAAGATTCACCACACGAAGAGCAAGTGGGAGCTTCACACTTTATTACTTTATCTGGATTTTCATAGCGAGTTCTTGTTTTTCCAACTTTATTTTTTTGTTTCGGAGCTTTAAAATCTTTCACAGAATTATTTCTATCTCTTTTCTTATTACCCTTTCTATCTGTAGATGGTGGCTTTGAGCTGTTTCCGCTATCTGTACCTTTTAAGCGTTTGATTTCTGCTTTTAATTCTGCATTTTCTTTTTTAAGCTCTGCATTTTCTTTTTTAAGCTCTGCATTTTCTTTTTTAAGCTCAGCATTTTCTTTTTCCAACTCAAAAACACGAGATTCTAGATTCTCTATTTTTTCTAGAAGTTTATTTACAAGAACCTTGAAATCTTCAATTGTCTCTGCTTCATTCACTACCTCTAGTAACTCATGTAAAGCGTGATTTGGCCAGAGCTTTGACTGTTTCTTTAATTATTCTTTAGATTTGGTGGGCTGAGTAATTACAGAAATCAAGCCTTTTAAGATAATTCAAGAGCTGGGCATATCACTGCCCTTTGATCCAATCCTAGTTAGCAAGAAATGAAGTTAAGTAAGTTATGATTGTTTTCAATGCATCTCAGTCACTCACACCCAGCCCCTAATTCTATGACAAAAGACCTAATCTATTAATATAGATATTTCTATGCAATTTAAGGTTAAAATACCTCAAAACCATCAAAACACAAAATAATTCAAGATTATCTTGAAAGTAAAAGGGTACTTGGGGATTTTTATTGCATATACGAGACCACTGCACAATTCTCTCCAATAAATATTTGTTCACCTTTTTTCTTTATAAGGAAGTGCTTTTAGCTAGAATAAGTGTATTTTGGAGCTTGAAATTTGAGTAAAATGGCAAAATCTTGCTCAAATAGGTACAGCTATCCTACAATTTTATTCAAAGCCTTATTAATATTCATGCAAATTGCTTTAAATGTGAACTGAGCTTCAACTTTAACACAAGTAAAGTAGGAGGCTTTTGTAAATTTAAATCGCCTCTTTAAAGTCCCAAAACACTGTTCTATTTTGAATCTTGTTTTAGAAATTAGTTTGTTGAATTTTTTCTGCGATTCTTTAAGTTTTTTAACTCTACTAGCTTTATGTAAGATACCGTCCTTGAAGCCTTTTGACTTCAAAAGCTCATGATTACTCTTTGAAGCATAAGCTTTATCTGCAAGTATCCTATCTGCTTTAATATCAGAAATCAAATTTCCAAGTTCCTTACATTCAGCTACATTTGCAGGTTTTACTATGGTTTCCATGATGTACCCCTCTTCATCACATACAGCAAAGCCTTTGTAACCAAAGCTACTCTTTTTTCCTTTCTTTATCCATTTTGCATCTGGGTCTTTTGATTGTGAAATACCTGGATCATTAACATCATTTTCATTTCTATCTTCTGGCATCTCTGTGACGCTTTCAGGGTGAGTATTTGATTCTATTAACGTTGTGTCGAGTATCGCTGCTTCTGCAACTTCTACTTGAAGATTGTTTGCTTTTAATTGCTGGTTAATTTTCTTTAGAATTGTTTTGTACTTTTTCTTTTCGATCAATTTATTTCGAAATCTACATAGTGTCGTAGCATCTGGCATTTCGCCTAGTTTGAAGCCAGTGAAGAGCATAAAGTCTACTCATAATTGAAGACTTCTTTGTTTATTACATCACATAACTTTAATAGTTTTAACTTCTCACGATCTATACTATTAGCTAACAAACATTCCACTAAACCTGATGACATATATCTATTTTCCTACAAATTTAGATAGTTGTGCAGTGGTCTCCAGTAGTTACAAATACCCAAGATACAAGCTATAATCCAATTATTACCGCGCAAGATTGCGCAGACTGTTTGAAGGTAATCTGAAATTAAGCTAAAAACAAAAAGCCCCAATCTTTCGACTAGGGCTTGCTTATACTGGTGCGTCAGGAAGGATTTGAACCTTCGACCAATCGGTTAAAAGCCGAGTGCTCTACCCCTGAGCTACTGACGCTCACGAATTATTACTATATCATAAGTCATTAAAGCTCTTCAGTCTGAAATTACTATTTTTTATATTGTTTTCAATTTTCTTAAGTTTCTATTTGCGGAATTTTGACCCCTAAAAATTTGTAACTAAAGAAAATAAAATTATTTGAGTAGGTGTTACTCAATTAAAAATAAAAATATTAAGATGATAAAAAATAATGGCTGGGGAGGTAGGATTCGAACCCACGAATGGCGAGACCAAAACCCGCTGCCTTACCACTTGGCGACTCCCCAAAAACTGGAACAATATAAGAATACTATATTTGGCATAATTCTGTCACTTGGCTTAGTAATTTTTTTATATTCAGGATTTAAATTACCTGCATATTCGATTGAAGTACGTGAAAAATGCCGAAATAAACTTTTAAACTCTGCAATAGATAGTATTTTTATTAATAAATCGCAAATCATACTTAGCCAAGCTAATACTTTATTCATTGACTGTGAGTCGATCACTTTTGCAAATAATTTAAGTGAGGCTCAAAGTTTTATATTTAATCGTATAAAAGCTATTGAAGATGATGTTTATCTAGCGAACTCTCAAGGTCTTCAGAAAAATCAAAAATATATCTTTGAAAAATTTGAAGTGATTAATTTTGAGTTGATTGCTGAGACTTTATTTCTGGCTACGAATCATGGAGTTTTTCACTCACCATTTAATGAATATCGTGAATTTTTTAATATTCCAGACTTAAGTTTTAAAGTTTTTGAAATTATCCAGTCACCATGGAAGAAAAATGAAATCTATATAGCAACAGAGCAGGGGATTTATTTATACAAAGTAAAGAGTAAAAAACTCCAGAGCTTAAATACTAATTTAAGGCTTGGTCCTGACTCTAAAATTAATTTTGCGCGTTTAAAAACTATAAGTGTTAATGGTAAAAATTACATTTGTTTATTAAGTGATAGAGGGGTATTCTTACTTTCTAAGTCTAAGAAGAAATGGTTCAGGCTCGCGCTAACTGGTTTGAAAACTAATTTAGAAGGTAACTACGAGTTCTTAGATTTGACTATTTTAAATAATACGCTTGTCGCTGTCTTGAAAAGTGGATTGTATTACTCTTCTTTTGAAGTTGATAAGTTAAATTCAAACATTTGGCAGAAAATAAATTTAGAGATTGCTAAAGCTGATGACTTTACAGAAGGTTTCACTGCAAGTCATTTCGAGGAAGAGGGTGAAGTTTTGCATGTTTATCTCGCTAATTTTAGAGGTGAAGTTTTTGAAGTTGTTCTTGAAAAAAGTGACTACATGGACATGAAGCAAGCGGGGCTTAAAGCTCAGAGTACTGTTTTTAACAGATCACTTGAAAAAGATTTGAATTTGAGATTGAAGTTAGAACCACAAATTACAGAACTTCATAAATATGCTTTGAAGTTTGCCGCGATTCCGACGGGTAATAAGCTTCGATCTTATCGCCTAAAAGCACGTTTAAGAAACTTTTTGCCTGAGATGGATACTTACTTCGATAACTCTGATTATTCTTTGAATGGTCTAAGTTTTGAAGGTAGAGATGAGTTTAACTCTAAGGAAAGTTCAATAAAAACTAGTTTTGAAGAAAATTCTAATAATGTAGATGATAGTGAGCTTGAGTTTGGCTTTAGACTAAGCTGGAAGTTTGGTAATTTACTCTATGACCCTGAGCTTATTGATATTGTTAACAGTTCTCGAATCATAGCTAATGTAAGAGAAAACTTACTTGCTGAGCTAAATCAGATATATTTTCAGAGAAAGGAATTACTTTTAAGTATGCTTGCTTCTGCTTTTAAAAGGAGTCAAGAAAATCATTTGGAGTTTGAAAGACTCACTGCGAGTCTAGATGCTAGAACAGGAGCTTGGTTCTCTAAGGAATATAAGAAGCGTAAGAAAAAGTTTTTAAGGAGAAGAGATGAGGAAAGATGATTTATTCTTGATGGTAATTTGTATCTTACTGTGTATATGTATCTGTGAGAAAGCTCTTGCAAAGAAGAGGTTTTCACCTTTGTCTAAATTGAGTATTGACAAGACTCTTTATAGTCAAGGTGATACACTGACTATTTTAGGTAAAGGTTTTATACCTGATTATCCCTCAATTTATCAAGTGGTACTAGAGAATGATTTGGAGACTTATAGGCTAGATATTGAAGAAGCTAAACTAGATAAAATAAGTATGCTTATACCTAGTAAGCTTCCTTATGGGGATTACCGTTTATCTATTAAATTAAAATCAAATTACTTGAGATCAAAAAAGTTTAGCTTTGATAAAAAGATTAAAATACGTCCCCAAGCACTCTTGCTTGATTTTAAAATAAATGAAGTTTTCCTGTCGAAGTTTGATCTGCAAAAATATTTAAATAGTAGTCTTGAGGAAGTTTTAAGGATGCGTAGTCTCTTGGAAGAAGATTTGATTTTTTACATTGATGATAAACCTTTTGACTTTGAGATGATGAACTTAGCTGAGGGGAAAAACTTACTTAGTATAAGTTATAAACATCAAGGTTTTAGAAGC
>CALBDR010000389.1 GCA_937927525.1 uncultured Candidatus Melainabacteria bacterium | reverse complement strand
TGACAAAATATGATATTCAAGTGACTGGAAAGGACACAATGTATTGTGAGTCTTTCATTCTTTTTGGAACTAGCAAACTTCATGCGATGAAGAAAGCAATTGGGATTGCACGTAAGTGTGATAACGTCAAAGGTGAGTTACACGCTGTTGCTCGTATCATTAGAGAAGAGCGTTTCACACCTGGCATTTGCGTTTAAGGAGTTCTTATGGAATTGACACCTTTTGATAAAGCACTTCAGGCTGGCCTCGGATGGGAAGAGGCTCATCAGTATTCTAATTACGTTGGTAAGAAGAACCGTGTCAAGAAGACTGGTCGCACAGCGAACAAAGATTCTTCTCGCTCCAAAGTTTATCAGGCTGAGTGGAAATTCCAAGAGACTTATGATAACGAAGGTTCTATGAACTTGAAAGCAGCTACTAATTTTGTTGATCGTGTTACGAATTCCAAGCTGTGGAAAGAGTTTGATGCTCCTGAGTTCATCCGTGTAGAGATGATGAGGGATATGAAGTATGCTGCTACCGCTGGTCGTGCTTATGGGAGTATGATCAAGTTAGCACCTAGCTGTGCCACCAAGTACACCATTCTTCATGAGCTAGCACACTGTGCTGGATTCATGCATCACGATATCGGATTCCGTAAGACTGTACTGAAGTTAGTTAGTCGGTTTATGGGTGTCCAAGCTGCCAAGGATCTTAAAAAAGAGTTCAAGGCAAATGGTCTCAAGATGACTGTTAAGAATAAGATTCTTGAGCCTCTCGAGTGGATGGCAGCAAAAGAGAAGATGCAACGTCTTCGTCAGAAAAAAACTGTTGCCCTCGCTTAAGTTTTGTTAGATAATATTTGTATAAGTTAAGGAGAAAGATATGAGCAAGATGGGTCAAGACTTTTTCGATATGCAAGAAGCTGCTCAGACTATGACTAAGGCTGATTTCGTAGCCGAGTATGGTAAGCAGAATGCTGATGTATATGATCAGATCAATACTTCAGCTGAGCCTGATCCTGAGATTGACATCGAGGAAATCGTTAAGAATATTAACGAACAGATTCCGTTTTAACTTCCATAATATTTCTCCTGGAAGTATCCTGAGCATGATGTAAAAAGGCTCACTAGTTTCATAGGTAATATACCTATACCAGAGTTCGGTGCCTGCAGCGCCGATAGGAACGTGACCGAATGCCTCTCGCTGATGGGGGGTAAGGTAGACCGAAGGGGTAGCGCCCATGTCCTTAGCGGGAACGTCAGGTCGTAGTGGGTCTATGTAGAAAGGTACATCAGATCGTACCCACTTGGAGGTTACCCTAATCCTCCCGTTCCGCACTTTTTTGAGAGAGTAATGCAATGTGGATTGAGCTTATATTGTCATTTATGTTCGGGATAAGTTTTGGTCTAATTCTTTATTTTTTTATCAGTTAATACACTTTTTTGGAGCATCATATGTGTGGTGGAGTATACGAAGACGAGCTCAAGGAAGAATTCGCTACTGATTATGAAAAGGACTCAAATAGAAAACCAATGGGTGATATCAAGTTCATGACTGCTGCAGATTTTATAGCTCAGCAAGAAGACTATAAAGAAGGTGATATACAACAATGAAAGAATTAATCATTGGTTTAATTTTAATGTTTGCCGCAACTGGTTCTGTAGTTGCGTTTTTAGGTGGCGGTGAGAATCGTGACATTGGTTTTAACAATGGTCAGTGTCCGAAAGGAGACTACGTTTGTGGATTTA
>CALBDR010000388.1 GCA_937927525.1 uncultured Candidatus Melainabacteria bacterium | reverse complement strand
ATTTAGAGGAGTTGATGCTGCTCTTATGAAAATGGACCCTAACACTATTCAAGATTGGCATACTGATGGGATAAACTTAAAGCGAAGTACATTAATACTTCACCCTTTGACTGAGGAATATGCTCCATTTACAGTTAAAGATGGGCATTCAAGTAATCCAATTATTGCAAACACTCAAGCAAAACATGCTGTGTTTAATAATAATAATTACAGATTAAATTTGCAAATCCCATTTGATCTTGATTATTATCAAGCAATTAAATATAATAGCGATGTATGGAAATTGTTAAATAGTTTTTACAGGGAAAATAATGAGTAACGTCGAACAGACAATATTGAGACATATTATTACAGAGGAATCTTACATGCGTAAGGTTCTTCCTTTTATTAAGCCTGAATACTTTGAAGGAGTATACAATCAGCTATTTAAAGAATTAGCTAAGTTCGTAGCTAAGTATAATAAGCTACCTACTATGGATGCTTTTAAGATTGAGATTGATCATAGTGATAAATTTAATACTGATCAGTACACTGCTGCTATGGAAATTCTTCCTAACATTTTTGATAGTGTGACTACTAAGGCTGACCAAGAATGGTTACTAGACACTACGGAGAAATGGTGTCAGGATAGAGCAATCCATAATGCTATAATTGAATCAATATCCATCATTGATGGTAAGCATAAGAGTTTAACTAAGAATGCGCTACCGGACCTCCTTACGAAAGCCCTCGGTGTATCATTCGATACAAACATCGGCCATGACTACATCGAAAACGCTGAACAACGATATGATTTCTATCATGAACAAGAAGAACGAATCCCATTTGACCTCGAGTACCTTAATAAAATTACAAAAGGAGGTCTCCTTCATAAAACGCTTAATATTGCTCTTGCTGGGACTGGTGTTGGTAAATCTTTGTTTATGTGTCACGTTGCTGCATCTGCTCTAACTCAAGGTCGCAACGTTCTATATATTACAATGGAAATGGCCGAAGAGCGTATTGCTGAACGCATTGACGCTAACTTACTTGGTCTACCTATTGATCAGCTAGAGAATCTGTCTAAGGAAATGCTTACTACAAAGCTTCATAATATTGCTGCTCGTACTAATGGTAAGTTAATTATTAAAGAATATCCTACAGGATCTGCTCATACAGGTCACTTCCGTGCATTACTAAATGAACTTAAACTTAAACGTAACTTTGTACCTGAAATTATTTTTATTGATTATCTTAACATCTGTGCATCATCTCGTATGAAAGGTATGGGAGGTGCTATTAACTCCTATTCTTATATTAAAGCGATTGCAGAAGAGATTCGTGGATTAGCTGTAGAGTTTGACTTACCTATTGTGTCTGCAACTCAAACTACTCGCTCTGGTTATACTAGCTCTGATCCTGGATTGGAAGATACTTCTGAGTCGTTTGGCCTACCTGCTACAGCTGACTTGATGTTTGCTCTTATCTCTTCAGAAGAGTTAGAAAGTCTTGGCCAAGTGATGGTAAAGCAGCTGAAAAACCGCTATAA
>CALBDR010000387.1 GCA_937927525.1 uncultured Candidatus Melainabacteria bacterium | reverse complement strand
AGCAGTTCATCACAGAACAGAAAAACACTCATATGACGCACCTTTGACTTGAGGATAATGTCCTCTATGGCGGAGTCAAAGGAACTAGAGATGCTATCCTAGCGCTCAGGTCTTTACGTGATATGATGAAAGGTCAGCATGCAGGAAAAGTCAGCGTGAAGTGGGACGGAGCACCTGCAGTCTTCTGTGGTACTGATCCCACTGACGGTAAGTTCTTTGTTGCTAAGAAAGGTATCTTCAATAAGAACCCTAAGGTCTACAAGACAGAAGCTGATATTGATGAAGACACATCTGGTGATCTGGCAATGAAGCTGAAAGTTGCACTTAAGTTTTTTGCTAGACTTGGAATCAAAGGAGTCATTCAAGGTGATTTACTTTTTACAAAACCTGATATTAAATCCGAAAAGATCGATGGAGTGGATTACATCACGTTTCATCCTAATAAGATTGTCTATGCTATCGAAAAGAACAGCAAGGATGCTCAAGAAATTAGAAAAGCGAAAATCGGAGTTGTCTGGCACACATCCTACACAGGAGACAGCTTCGAAAACATGAAGGCTTCGTATGGAGTAGATGTTACTAAGCTTAAAAAGACTAGCGATGTATGGCAGCAGGATGCAATGCTCCGTGACCTGACTAATATTGCAACTCTTTCTGACAAAGAGACTTCAGCAGTAAACAGACATTTGTCTGAAGCAGGTAAGCTATTCAATCAGATCAAAAGTTCTACTTTAAAAGAACTTCATAATGATCGTAAATTAGCAGAAATGATTGAACAATTCAATAATACATTTGTAAGATCAGGTACACAGATCGGTGATACTACTCAGCATGTTCGTAATCTAATCGCTTTTATCAGTAATAAATATCAGAAAGAAATTGATTCTAAAAAGACTGAAAAGGGTAAGCAGAACTGGAAAAACAAACAGTCTGAAGTTATGAAGTTTTTCTCTCCTGATAATAAAAAGAGCTTAAAGGCTATATTTGACCTTCAAAAGTCAATTGTAGCTGCAAAGTTATTACTTATAAATAAACTGAACAGTATTAAGAACATTAAAACGTTCTTAAAAACAACCAAAGGGTTCAGATCAACTGAGCCTGAAGGTTACGTCGCTATTGACAAGCTGGCTGGTAACGCTGTTAAGCTAGTGAATCGTTATGAGTTTTCAACAAATAACTTTGACCCAACTATTTTAGCGGGTTGGAGTAAATAAAGAGGAACGATATGAAATATCTTATTTCCGCAATTATGGCTACTATGGTAGCTGCTCCTGCAATTGCTCAAGATGCTGCTGGTAATGATGCTCTTATGTCCAACGCAACCGTAGGCGTATCTACCGATCTGGAAGGTAATGCCGACTGGACCGTTGGGGCAGAGTTGGGCATTGCTGGCTTCGGTGTAGATGCAGGCTTCACACTTAATGACCGTGGTGACAACGCTGCTGATGACTACTCGATTAGTCTCGGCTCTGGTATGGACCTTGGGTTCGCTTCCCTCGACACTAGCATCAGCTATGCATGGGGCGCAACTAATGGTGCTGACCTGATCGGTCGTGGTGCAGGTAACACTTGGGGCGACGTAACAGTTGATCCTACTCTGACAGTAACTCCTGGCATTATCGGCGGTGAGTATGCTTGGGTAGGTGGTTCTATGGACCTGGCTTCTGACGGCGAAATCGCTGTTGGTTGGGGTGGTGCTTCCTACGGTGTAGGTTACACCCACGAGCTGAACGAGCGTGCTTCCATTGGCGTTAGCTGGGGTTGGTCTGTAGACGTTGTCGATGATCTTGACGACACTACTGTTAATGACTGGGTAACTACTGCTGATGGTCTTAAAGTTGGCGTAGGCTTCAAGTTCTAAAATGATTGGGTTTAAAGACTTCCTCTC
>CALBDR010000386.1 GCA_937927525.1 uncultured Candidatus Melainabacteria bacterium | reverse complement strand
ATGGAAGACATCGTAGCAAGTTTTGTAAACTCTTGTGCAATTTTACTTTTGTGTCCTGTTATTATTATGTCACACATTCTTTGACTTTGGCCTCTGCTTCTATTACTGCATCAATCTTACCTGAACGGATCCGGATCAACTTGTCGTTTAGCTTGACAACATCTACTAGTCGCGAGTCAGCTTTCCACAGAGGCATTGCTCTGATCGATAACATATGATCAACAACTTCATAATCCCTGACTTCAGGATAGAAGTGTGCCATACTATCAATCATTTGTCGTCCTTGATCTTCAACCTCTTTCCTAGACAGGTTATCAAGGAGATCACGAGCTTCTCTCCACGTCTTACATTCCTTTGAAAACGGTGTATACTTTGCAGACGACAAACTCAACAGATCGCGATCTTCATCCCATGGATACAAAGATGGGAAAGGTCCATCCATAATTGTGACAGCTTTGTAAGCAGGTCCTCTTAAAGCAAGTACCAAGCAAGGTTCAAAACGATCCACCATATACTCGTCATTAGCACAGAAAGTGCAATCGACCACATAATCGTAACCATCAGTATTTGTAGGGCTCTCTTTCGATCCGAGGCAGAGGACTTCTCGTAGTTCTCGTTCAAAAAATTGTTTAGCTTTGTTAACAACAATGTGACGTTCTCCTGTCATGACCGCACCTTCAACATTCTGCAATCCAAACTCAGCTGGATCATGTATCGTCAAGATTTCTATCTGATTCTTAAGAACAAGATGATACGTTCCAAAGTCAACCATTGAATGATCGTTCGCTACTGCATAGATGTTAATAGGAACAGCGCGAGTAAGATCACCGTACTCTTTAAGAAATGCTTCTTGATGACTCTGGCATGCTTGTTGTGTGACCATCAACCTTGGATAGTGTGGTGCACCAAGATGAAGACGAGCTGGGATCTTACCAGATGCACCAGCAAAGATCTCATCTTTCATCTCATGGAGTTCTACCTCATGGCCATCACGAAGCAAACTCAGTGCAATGTGACAGCCAAACCAACCTGATCCTACAACTTTTATCTTCATTGAGCGATAGTGTAACGCTTGTTAAAACGAACTGACTCACCCTGTGAATACTTACGAGGACCTGTGAATGAGATAGAAGTACCATCAACATCTACTGTTGTAGTAAAGCTGACGAGCTTCTCATATGATTCTGTAGAGTATCGAGTAGAACAACGTTGAACTTCGCGATATCCAACAACATCGTTTTCACGAGCTCGTTCGTTACCAATCTGGCTGCCGATCAAGACACCAGCAACTGTTGCTGCATCCTTACCACGACCTTCACCAATCTGAGATCCAATCACACCACCAACGATGCCACCAACCATTCCTTCAGTAGAACCGAATCCACCTTCTACAATAGCTCCAGTCACACCTTTGCTACGACGATCACTGTATACAGGAACCATCTCTACATTACATACTTGCTGTGGAATCTGACGTGTAGTCGTTTGATAATTTCCAGTACTAGAAACAACAGTACCTACAACAACTTCCGCACTCGCTGCAGAAGCAGCACACAACATAGCCAAACCAATAATTTTCTTCATAACAATCTCCTATTCAATAGTGTTATGATCTCATAAAGTTGAATTAATGTCAACAGTAATGTTTAGTTATCCACGAAAATTTTTCTTGCCATTCTACCTGAGAAGGATCCCTTGGACCTGGCCACATTACAATCTTCGCATCTTCAGGAAGATCAGTAATTCCTTTTTCAAGGAGATGGATTCTAAAGTCATAGATTCCATCACTGATATCCCAGCTGTGTTCTTTGTCTAAC
>CALBDR010000385.1 GCA_937927525.1 uncultured Candidatus Melainabacteria bacterium | reverse complement strand
GCACTGGCTGCTGCAAAACGTTTGAAAAAACACTTGCTAAGTGAATTCACGCCAGAAGCCAAATATGCTGAGTTTGTCAGCAACATTTCTCCTTTGCTCCAAGAAGACGAATGGTATCAAAAAATAGGTGAGATTAGTGAAGTCTAAGGTAGTTTTTATAGCTGACTTTTTTAAAAAAGACTTGCTTGGGGGCGCAGAGAGTAACGACTCTGTGCTCATTGAGCATCTTGAGCAATCTGGATATGAAGTTGAAAAGAAAAACTCTAGGGAAGTCAGGGTATCAGACTTTGTTTCCAACGATTCTACTTTTATTGTTGGTAATTTTGTTGCATTGAGTGAAGAAGTAAAAAGTGCTATGGCTAATGGTCGTGCTAAGTACATCATTTACGAGCACGATCACAAATATGTATCCAATCGCAATCCAGCAGAATTCCCAGATTTTGTTGCACCACCAAAATATTTGGTAAACAAAAAATTTTATCAGTCTGCCCACAAGGTGTTTGTATTGAGCAGTGTGTGTGCTCAAGTTATAAAGAAAAACCTCGGTATTGATAATGTTGTGAATATCGGTACGAGCTTGTGGTCTAAAGAGAAGTTCGAGCTAATTCGCAGGTTACAGCAAGAGCCAAACGATAAAACAATAGAATATGCCGTGATGGAATCAGGAAATCCTACCAAGGGTATGCAAGCAGCTTTAAATTACTGCAATTCAAAACAGTTAAATTATTCACTAATTGGTTCAAAAGAAGAAGAAGTATTTTTAAAGCAACTGAAAAAAACTGACAAACTTGTGTTCATTCCTCAAGTATTAGAAACATTTAATCGACTTTCAGTAGAAGCTAAAATGCTTGAGTGTAAATTAATAACAAAGCCCAAGCTGCTTGGTTTTGCTAGTGAAAGTTGTTTTGAATTAAGTGGGGCAGAACTGATAGATGAGATGGAAAGCAGGGTTAATGCTGCTTTGAAATCTTTTGAGTCTGCAATTGATTCCCAAGGGAGTCCGCAATCAAAACCTGTAGTACCAACTGGCGATATTACAGCTATCTTGACATGCTATAAAAGACCGCAACTTTTGGAAGAGCAGATTCTTGCATTAAAAAATCAGACTGTACCACCTAAAGATATCTGGGTTTGGATAAACGAGCCAGATGAGCATGATTTTGATTATTCTGAAATCAAGCGCAAAATTGATATTCATGGTGTTAAAATATTTGATTCAAATCATAACTGGAAGTTCTTTGGTCGTTTTGCCGCAGCACTTCTGGCAGATACAGAATATATTGCCGTCTATGATGATGATACAATACCTGCAAAAAAATGGCACCAGAATTGCCTACAAACAATGCGTGAAAACGAGGGTATAATGGGCGGTGTCGGTGTTATTTTACCCCCTGATGGCTATCGTGGGCACTCTAGAGTGGGTTGGAGTAATCCCAACGAGGAATTATGTGAGGTTGACTTGGTTGGTCACGCTTGGTTCTTTAAGCGAGATTGGGCACAATACTTTTGGGTTGAAAAACCATATACTTGGGACAATGGCGAGGACATTCATTTTTCTTACATGTGCCAGAAGTATGGTCAAGTCAAGACATATGTTCCACCACATCCAAGAAATCAGCCTGATATGTTTAGCTCTACGAAAGGGATGCAGTATGGTGTAGATGATGTAGCCACTTCGGCTACCAGAAATCATCAAGTATTTTATAAACAGAGGGATAGTTGTGTACGTCACGCAGTTGCTAATGGTTGGAAGTTGGTGAAATGGTGCTAGGAATTGCCTTTGGAACAAGACCGGAATGGTTAAAAGTAAGACCCGTTGTTGAGGAGTTGGAAAAGCGAAATATTCCTTTCCATCTTATTTTTACGCGCCAACACGAAACTCTTGTCAAAGATATATCTCGTAACATGCGTGGTATCGATATCGCTTTAGATGAGCGTTTTGATAGAAGGCGTCTTGACAATATAATTTACTCTGTTTTGGGGGGCACCAATGAGTGGCTTAGTGGCATTACCAAGTTGATGGTTCAAGGAGACACTACATCAGCTTTTGCATGTGCCCTTGCTGCTTTTCATCGTCAAATCCCAGTCATTCATCTTGAGGCTGGGTTGAGAACAAATGATCTGGAGCAACCCTTTCCCGAAGAAGCAAATAGACAAATGATTTCTTGCATTGCTGCCTTGCATCTTTGCCCTACTAAGTTGGCTAGAGATAATTTGGTCAGGGAGAACAAACATTTACAGTCATATGATATTATTGTAACTGGAAACACTTCTCTCGACAACATAAAAGATGTTCAGACTTCTTTGAAAAAAAGAATTCTTGTTACGATGCATCGAAGAGAAAACCATGAATGTTTAAGTAGCTGGTTTCTTAATCTTGATGAATTGGCTGGGCAATATTCAGACCACGAATTTCTTTTGCCTTTACATCCCAATCCAAATGTGGTAAAGTATAAGGACAGTATGAAACATATCAAGGTTGTAGATCCTATGTCTCACGATGATTTGATAGGGTACCTTGCTTCTTGTAAATATGTTATTACTGATAGTGGTGGTATTCAAGAAGAGGCTGCATTTCTTAAAAAACCGTGCATGGTCTGTAGAAAAGAGACCGAAAGAACCGAAGGTTTAGCAAACTTCTCTATTCTTTGCAAGGGACCAGAATATGTTAGCGATATCTACAACAGATTACCCCACCTGATGATGAAAGGACCATGCCCATATGGTGACGGTCAGGCGGCAGAGAAGGCTGTAGATGCAATACAAGGACTTTAAAAGAGACTTTTGGATGCTAAAGGATAAGTTGGCATCTGGTGAAAATTTTGCTTTTTCTCGCTATAGTGATGGCGAGATGATGATAATGCAAAACCAACATCTTGTCCTTGATGACAAGTCTACCAGATTAGACGGCAAGAAAGTTGGTATGAAATATGATGATATTGATCACAAAGAATACGATCCAACTAAACATGGCGACTTCCATCAACGGCTAATGGATGCGTACCAATATGAAGACAAGAATTATTTTGTTGGATTGAGTTGTCCGTGTTGTGTTGGTAGTAAAAACAATCAGTGGATGAAAGAACAGAGGGGTGAATCCTCTCAAGAACAGCTTACTTGGGCTAATCTTTTTGTAAATTCAAATTACAGTTTGTTTTTAGATAATATTGTGCCTCTCTTGGAAAACAGGGAGGTTGTTTTTGTTTGCAACAAAAAGTCAAATCTAGAAAAATTGCCATTCAAGGTTGCTAAAGATTTTCGCATTGGTAAAAATGCAATGATTAATGACATTGGTCTGGTTGAAGAAATGTCGGAATGGATAGGTAATAACAAAATAAAGGAACACGTTTTCTTGTTCTCTGCCTCGACACTTAGCAATATCTTGATTTATGAGTTATATCGTAAATTTCCAGAAAACACCTATATGGATGTTGGTACCACTTTGCACCCATACATGGATATGCCAATACAGAGAAATTACTTGAGAGGATACTGGCTAAAAAGTGGTAATACAGAAATAAAGAAACATTGCGTGTGGTGATATATGTTGTTTGTTGAAAACAGTATTGTATATTGGGAGCAGATTCGGCAACTGAGAAATAATGAGGCTGTTAAGCCTGGATTTATTCAACAGCAAGAAATTTCTCAGGAGGAACATGATGAGCATATGAAGAAATATGGTGATTGCTATTACGTTTGTGTTGAATTTGGTCCTCAAGGAATTTGCAGTTTTCACGACTTTTTGGGGTATTGTGGTGTGATCAATGATGATATTCGTGTTGCAGTATCGCCAGAACATCACGGGAATGGTGTTGGGACTTTTATGATTAACGAGTTGATGAAACGTCACCCGCGAGCATTTGCAAAAGTAAAGCTTGAGAACGAAGCTAGTTTGAAGTTATTTGAGAAGTGTGGTTTCAAGAAGAAATACTACATTTTGGAGAGAAAATGAAAGAGAATCCTTATGAAGTGGTAAAGATGTTCGAAAGAGCAGTCGCGGATTACACAGGTGCTCCATATGCTGTATCAGTTGACAGTTGTACAAATGCCTTGTTTTTGTCTTGTATGTATGAAAACGTAAAGGGCAGGAAAGTTGTGATTCCAAAACGCACATACCTATCTGTGCCACAATCAATTATGCACGCTGGTGGAGAGGTAGTGTTTGAAGATAAGGAGTGGCAGGGAATTTATAATCTTGGTAATACGAAAATTTATGATGCTGCAAAGAGATTTACATCCGATATGTATCTGCCAAATACTCATATGTGCATGAGTTTTCACATAAAAAAGATACTAAAGATTTCCAAAGGCGGAATGATCCTCACGGACGACAAGGAAGCCGCCGAATGGTTCAGGGAAGCGAGATATGAAGGTCGCTCCGAAGGTGTCAGGTATCAAGATGATGATATTAAACTGCTTGGTTGGAACATGTATATGACCCCACAACAAGCTGCTCATGGATTGGCGCTTATGCAAAACATGCCAAAAGACATTCCAGACCTCAAAGAAGAACCTGGGTACAGAGATTTGACAGAATTTACCCTGTTTAAGAATTGTGAGGTAAAACAATGAAAAAAGTAGCACTTTGCCTCCATGGCTACTTCAACAATAGAGCAGATCCCCACTCGGGAATGAACGGGTATGGCTATATTTGCGAAACGGTATTGGATAGAGAAGATTGTGATGTAGATGTTTTTTTTCACAGTTGGGAGCCCGACAAAGAAAAACAACTTTGCGAACTTTATCAGCCAAAAGACTTTGTGTGTGAACTTCAAAAAGATTTCTTACCAGTTATGGAGAAAGAGGGCGTCGATGAAAGTTATTTCAACCACGGCTTTAACAGGGCTGCATCTAAGTTTACTGCCTGCAAGATACCGAGTACGCTTAGTTTTCTCTTTTCTAGGAGAAGATCATTAGGACTGTGCTCTGGTGGAGAATACGATGTGGTTATCACCGCACGTTTTGATCTGGGACAAAGAGATCGATATCAGAAAAGAAAGTATCATGTATCTACGATGGATTTTGATCCAAACTTGGACATGAAGTATCTCTACAGTTCAATGTGGGACCAGCTTAATGCGGGTTTCGCTGATCAGTGGTTCTTCTCAAGTTGGGAGAATATGTCCAAACTAGCTATGGCTTATGATTATGCTTTTGACGCTTTCAAGCCCGGTAGTGATTATGAAAAAGCTGTTACTGAGGGTTGGTTCGATTCCCAACCAATTGACAATATGTCATCAGCGGATCAGAGGCAATTTAGCAATGAGATGCTGAAAGATATTAGCGAACGCTCTGTGGAACTTATGAAATATCCTTTATGGCAATGCATCAATAATCACTTGTACTATAAATGGTTCTTAAGAGAAATTGGGCTTTATGATAAATCGAGGTTTGTGTGAAGAACGTAGCATTTATTTTGTATACACATAGCGAATACTCTGATGTGTGGGAAACTTTTTTTGGGCAAACTGAAAAGTTTCTTGATAAAAGTTATAAAAAATATGTTTTTGTCGACAAGGGTGAGTCCTTGTTCGAAATACCGGACGATTATACAGTTGTACACTACGAAAACGATATGAAATATACAGATAGGTTTTCTCATTGTCTGGAGCAAGTAAAAGAAGACGTTTGTATTTTTCAGCACGAGGATATGTTTTTGTATAGAAAGCCGGATGAAAAAAGGCTCAGTACATATCTCAATGTCTTGAAGGAAAATGATAATCTAGATTTCATCAAGCTACTGAAGGGTGGTGATGTTGATGATGAACCATTTGAAGGATACACGGGGCTTTTTAAATGCAAGGAATGGTTGATGGTTATACAGCCTACATTGTGGAAAGTGGGAAAACTAAAACAAGTTTTTGCAGCTTTTTTGGATTATGGTATTTGGGATTTAGAAAGAGACGCACAAGAAAAATGTAAAAAAATGGGCATAAAAGGAGTATACTGTTATAACGGTGAGGCACAGCGAGGTTCGCATCATTGGGATTCGGATACGTATCCATACGTAGCTACGGCTATCTGTAAGGGGAAGTGGAATACAAAAGAGTACGCTTGCGAACTAGAGGAAGTGTTTCATGAATACGGTATTGATAGAATGGAACGAGGCTTTGTAGTATGAAAACGGTTGTAATTACTGGTTGTGCGGGTTTTATAGGTTCGATGGTGACTCAACAATGCCTAAGCATGGGCTGGCGTGTTTTTGGTGTTGATAAGTTTACTTATGCTGCAAATAGAGCCGCATTGGAAAATTTAAATCAATATGAAAATTTTTCTTTTATCGAAGCTGATATATGTAAAATCGATAGATTACCTGATTGCGACTACATTATAAATACGGCTGCTGAATCTCACGTTGGTAATAGTATCATTGATTCAAGTAACTTTGTGCAAACAAACGTTGAGGGTGTTAGAAATTTATTGGATCTAGTTCGTAGAAAGCCTGACAATATTGTCAGCAAGCCAATTTTCCTTCACTTCAGCACTGATGAGGTTTATGGAGATGGTCTTGAATATGCTACTGAAAAAAGCTCACTGAACCCAAGTAACCCATATTCAGCAAGTAAAGCAGCAGCAGATCTGTTAATTCAGGCATGGCACAGAACTTATGATATTGATTACGTTATAGTTCGACCATCAAACAACTACGGTCCAAATCAGTATCCAGAAAAACTGATACCTCTATCTGTTAAATTATTACAGCGAGGTAAGAAAATACGCCTTCACGATAAAGGCGAGCCAACAAGAACGTGGTTGCACACATATGATACAGCCACGGCTATCCTGACTATTATCGAAAAAGAAGTGAAGAATGAGATTTTCAATATAGCTGGAAATATTGAGCAGAAGAATATCGATACCGTAAGAAAGATTATAAAAGCTTATTACAATTCTGAATCAAACTGGGAAGAAAAGATTGATTTGGACTATAGGCGACAAGGGCAAGATGCGCGCTACAATATAAGTGATGAAAAACTTAAAAGCTATGGCTGGAAGCCTGTAATGAATTTTGATGAACAAATTGAACGCCTAGTTGATGGCTATAAGAGGAGTTTTGTATGGTAAAGTTGGTAGTTTTTGATTTAGATGGGGTACTGGTTGATGCAAGAGAATTGCATTATCAAGCCATGAATCTGGCTCTAAAGAGCTTGGGCGAAGAAGAGATTAGTAGAGAAGAACATCTTTCAACGTATGATGGTTTGCCTACCAGAAAAAAACTACAACTTCTTACCGAAAAAAGGGGTCTTCCTGTTGAAAAACATAGTGAATTATGGAAACTAAAGCAGGAGCGTACCTTAAGCCTGATTGGTGCCATGACTCATGATGCGGATATGAGGTATTTGCTATCAAAGCTGAAATCAGAAGGGTATAAGGTTTATGTAGCCAGCAACTCTGTTAAAAAGACTATAAAAATGATGCTACTACGTCGTGGTCTCATGGAGTTTGTTGATGAGTTTTTCTCTAATGAAGATGTGAAAAACCCAAAACCCAATCCAGAAATTTACTTGAGATGCATGATTCATGCTGGTGTCACTCCTCGTGAAACTCTTATTATTGAGGACTCTCATGTTGGTAGAAAGGCGGCTATCGAATCTGGTGCTCACCTGTGTCCTGTTAGTGATATGCACGATGTGACAGGTGAGAAGATTGAGGAATATCTTGGGATAGCTAGAAAAAAGAATCAAAAACAAGTAAAGCCAAAATGGCAAGGTGGAAAAATGAAGGTACTTATCCCTATGGCTGGTGCAGGCTCTAGATTTGCAGCAGCAGGATACACATTTCCAAAACCATTGATTGAAGTCAATAACAAACCAATGATTCAGACCGTGGTGGAAAACCTAAATGTCGATGCAGAGTTTGTTTTTGTAGTACAGAAGGAGCACTACGATAAATACCATCTCAAAGCTTTGTTAGAATTGATCGCGCCGGGATGCAAAATAGTCCAGACCGATGGTATGACAGAGGGAGCCGCCTGTACTGCTCTTTTGGCAAAAGAATTTATTGACAACGATGAACCTCTCTTGTTTGCCAATTCTGACCAATTTTTGGAATGGGACAGCAACGAGTTTTTATACTCAATGATGGCAGATGAAGTAGATGGTGGTATGGTTACGTTTACTGCAACGCACCCAAAATGGAGTTTTGCCAAGCTGGGGGATGACGGTTTTGTTTCGGAGGTGGCAGAGAAAAAGCCGATTTCCAATATCGCAACAACTGGTATATACTACTGGTCCAAAGGCAGTGATTTTGTTAAATACGCTGAACAAATGATTAATAAAGACTTGAGAGTAAATAATGAATTTTATGTGTGTCCGGTGTTTAATGAGGCGATTGCAGACAAAAAAAAGATTCGAGTATTTCCAATTAACAAAATGTGGGGGCTTGGAACACCTGAAGACTTGAAGACATATTTGGAGAATTACAGTGAAAACGGTTAGTGTTGATAACAAATATTCTTTGATGCAGAAAAGCCAAATGAATGCCAGTACGGCAAACATGAAGAAGTTGAACCACAAGGACCATAACGAGAATCCAGATTATTGGGAAACGCTTCTCGGTGATGTTACCAAAGAACCAGAAGCGTGGGAAGATAAGAAGGCTCTTGATTTTGGCTGCGGTTGCGGTAGAAACGTTGAAAACTTATTGAAGCTTGCCGAATGGGGAAAGGTGGATGGCGTAGACATAAGTGAAAACAACATAGAGTATTGCAAGTCATACATCAGAAACATGGGACACATTTACGAAGGGCGATATGATTTTTATGCAAACAACGGTATTGACTTACGAGATATAGGTGATGAAGAGTATGATTTCGTTATGTCTACCATAGTCTTTCAGCACATTTGCGTTCACTCTATTCGTTTTTCATTGAAGTCGGAAATCTTCAGGGTTCTCAAGAAGGGAGGCGTTTTTAGTTTCCAGATGAATTATGGTCCTGCAAATAATGGCGCAAGAGATTACCACGATGACCACTATGACGCAAAAGGCACAAATTCGATGTGTGATACTCGCGTAGACAGACCAGAAGATATTGTTGATGATTTGCAAAAAATTGGTTTCAAAAACATTACTTACAAGATTTTACCATCCTTTAGCTGTGACGCGGTGAATGAATGGATTTATGTTAGGTGTGAAAAGTGACGATACCTCTGTTAATCGCACATCGTGGAAACACCAAGGGTCCAAATCCAGAAAGAGAAAACGAGCCGAACTATGTTGAAGAAGCTATATCTCAGGGTTATGCAGTTGAGGTTGATTTATGGATTCAAGATGGAGAACCGTATTTGGGGCACGATCAACCACAGTATCTGATTGATGAAGATTGGATAGAGAGTCTTTCTGAGCACTTGTGGTTTCACTGCAAGAATTTGGAAGCAATGCTTTTTATGAATGATGTTGATCAAGCGATTGGGACGTATGAATACTTCTGGCACCAAGAAGATGATTATGCTCTTACCAGTACCGGTTATGTGTGGGTTTATCCCGGCAAGCCCCTTTCGGATGGGGTAATCTGTGTTATGCCAGAGAATGCAAATTATAGATCAGAAGATATTGCACGATGTTCTTATGTATGCTCTGATTATGTTGATATAATAAAAAAGGCTGGAGTCATTGACAAAAAACAGTTAAAAAAATAGAGAAACTTTTGTTATAATACACAAAGCTTTAATATGGAGGTATAAAATGAAACTAAGCAATCAAGCACTTGGTGCCGTAATGATGGCACTACAAAAAAGCCTACTGGAACAATCAGATATTGTTCCTGTTCTTCAGGGCTTCGAATTCGAAGACACACCAGATGGTATGGTGGTATTAAATCCGCCCACTGTTGAAATGCAACAAGAAGACGTAGAAGAACAGTTGGAGCATTTTACTAAATAATGCCACGCTATACTTACCGGTGCAACTCTTGCGGAGAAGAAACCGAAGTTATTCATCGTATGAGTGAAAAAAAGACACTGTGTGAACAGTGTGGTGAGGAAACACTTGAACGTGTTCCCTCACAAATCTTTTCTACAAAACCTGAGCCACTGCAAAGAACAGGGGCAATAGTTGATTCTTATATTGAAAACGCTAAAAAGGAAGTAGAAAGGGAGAAAAAAATTCTCAAGGAGAGAGAAGCAAAATGATTGTGGGACTTGTTTTATTTGGTATCGTATCACTGCTAATAAACATTGTAATGGGAGCTTATCTGACAAAACTACTGTCGGATCACCTATTCGTTGTTGATGAGATTGTTGAGATGCAAGAAAGAATAGAAGAGTTCCGTGGTCATTTAGAAATCGTTTATGAACTAGAAACTTTCTATGGAGACGAAACATTGAACAATCTTCTTCGTCATGCCAAAGCATTCGGCAGATACATGGAGAGTTTTGGAGACATAACTGATATTAGCCTTCCAGAACAAACAGAAGAAGAACTGGAAGAAACTTATGGCAACAAAGAAGAAAACAACACCCGCGAAGAGAAAACGACGCGGACAGGGAAGACTGTATTTTACGCAGGTGCATGAGCAAGCAATTGTTGAGTATGCATCTATACAAGACCGTGAAAGAAGAGAACATCTGTACAGACAACTTATTGGACCAGCTTTTAATGAGATGGTCGATAAGATAGTTTTTACTTACAAGTTCACTTCACTTCCGAATATCGACGACCACAAAGATGAATGTAAAGTTTGGCTAACAACCATTCTCAACAAGTTTGATCCCGCAAAGGGATCAAAAGCTTTTTCTTATTTTAGTGTTATCACAAAAAACTGGTTTATTCACAAGGTCAAGAAAACAGCAAAACAAAACCAACGTGAGATATTACACGAAGATATAACAAAAGAATCTGACTTTCAAAACCTTTCAGTTGAAAATCCATACGATGAACTGAGAGAAAAACAGGAGTTTTGGGATTCACTTTGGGGAGAAATAGAAGGCTGGAAAAAGTTAGAACTAAAAGAAAATGAGAAAAAAGTTTTAGAAGCAGTATGTATACTATTATCAAGCCCTGATCAGATCGAAATATTTAACAAGAAAGCTATTTATTTGTATCTCCGAGAGATAACAGATCTAAACACAAAACAGGTAGTTAACAATCTAAACAAGATTCGTGAAAAGTACCGCCTGTTTAAAAAAGATTGGGATACAGGCGAATATGAAGCTAAATGAACTAATAGAAAAAGCCCTCAACAACGTAAATGAAGACCGAAAAGCAGCCAAAGAGTTGTTAGAGGGCGTTGCAGAACACATTGGTGAAAGTGCAGATCGTTACAAAGAATCAGGTTTGGTTGCTGCTAAATATCTAGAGACTCTACAACGTTCAAATGAACAGTTGGTAAAAATAGCCGAGTTGCGTAGAAAAGGAAGCAACGAAGAGTTTGGTGAACTGTCTGATGCAGACAAACAAGGACTATTTGATGAGATAGAAGACGATGGCAAATAAGAGATATAAATCTGGTGAACTAAACAGTTTAAATGTTGATGAAAGAACCGGTATAGAATTGGACCCTAACAGGTTTGATCCTCTTGAAAAATTATATCATTCTGTTAAAAAAGCCAGTACATCAAACCATTTTGAAGGAAGTGGCAAACAAGTAGCAAGGTGTATCAGCGTAAACGAGGGAAAGCTTGGTTGGTTAGCTAACGCTTATGATCCCGGAGACGATGTACCAGATACTGAAGTATACACAGTAACTGCTGCCTTATTGGAAGGCACCGATGTTATATACCCAGAAATAGAGAATCTTGATGGAACATTTAGACCACAAAACTTGTTTTATGAAGATTATGTGTCAATATTTACTGATGCAAGAAGACCAATACCGGGAGAACTTATTTATGTTGAGTATGGCAACTACAAAAACCGTAGTAGTCCATATTATGTAGGCCCAGTTAGACCCACAGCTAATAACATTGGAACATCGTTTATACAACAGGTAGCATCTGGCTTTTTTTCTGGTATTGGTTCTGCACTGGGATTAAAAGGTCCAGCAGGAGATGGCGTTGGTGCCAATAACGCAAATGCAGGAGGACAAGGACCAACAGCTAGCGCAAGATCTCAACCAGCAATACCAGAAGCTATCAGACCGGGATTTGAACCTGCTTTTAGGAGAGGCAAATATATAGGTCAAATAGAGATGGGTATTTGGACAAACCCTGACGGAACTAAGAGAAAGATAGCAAAAGA
>CALBDR010000384.1 GCA_937927525.1 uncultured Candidatus Melainabacteria bacterium | reverse complement strand
ATATATTATTGATCGGGAATTCAAACACAAGCCACAAAAGTGGAAATCATCTGCATTTCCAGAATACGATGACTTCTTTCAAGCTGCAATTGCAGGATACAACCCCTACAAGAAACCTTCCAAAGCTCGAGATAAAGGATTGATTCAGGCAATCGAGTCTTACGATCCGTATAAAAAGCAAGCAGAAGTAGGTGATTTACTGATGCAAACTCGTAACGATATCGAACAAGCAATGTGTCCTTGCTGCGCACAGAGAGGAGAAGAAGTCTCTCTTTGGCCTCATAGTGCTGGAAACGTTTTAATGCCTGATCAAGCTCCTGAACCACTTTGGCATAAGAATGATAAATATTGTGGAAAGGAAGTACAGGGAACACCAGAACAAATTCAATCCTGGTTAGAAAAAGACCTAATCAGATTATCAGGCAAGAGATATGTATGTAATCATAAGAGCAGGCTAGCATCCTTAAAGAACTATATCGTTTCTCAAATCGACTTCCTACTACTTGACATTAGAGGAGCTGAATACCATCCTCGCAGATCTCTTAAGCGCCATCCATTCTATCCATGTCCGAAGTGTGGAACACTTACTCCAGATTATGAGTCTACTTCTACAAATAAGAAAGAAGAATTAGAATGTGAGAAGTGTAAGAATGTATTTAAGATTGCGCAATTCAAAGGTAGGAATGCAAAACAAATCGTATGGCAAGCTCGTGGAAATACTAATACGATCTCATTCTCTGATCAATCAGATGATACCGACGGAAGAGCTACATATGAGGAGATCATTTCTAACTATAGTGTAACTTCAACCTTAAACGATACTGCGGTGTATCACAATACAGTAGAAGAAGAAAGAGCAACTCTATTCGACAGTCTGATAGATAGGATCAGATACCTAGCCGCCTCATGTCTATCGAAGAAGCAGTATCAAAAACTATTAGAAGATCCCAACACTCAAATCGTTAATGGAATACCTGAAACTCAAAACTTTAAGATTTTCTATGAATATAGATTTATTGACGATGTAGAAAAGAAGGTCGATCATCTTGGAAAGGCAAAAGATGCTGGAGACGAATCATCTACATATCGAGAATTAGCCTTTAAGTATCTCAAGAAAGAACAGCACTACACTAAATGTAATGTATGCAATCACAAGATGTATGAACCAACCGAGAGTGGAAAGTTTAAAAAAGCTGGCCCTCGCACAGTGTGTGAAGTAGAGGATTGCCAAAGTACAAATGTAACATACCACGGTCCCAAGTGTGGTAAGCCGAATGGTCCAAATCCTTCTTGTACAGAGCATGGTGACATTGAGATTGTTATGTACATTTTTCAAACCATCGAACCAAAGATCCGCAGACTAGAACAGTTGGTGAAAACAGATCAACAAGCGAAAGAAATTAACGAACGCTTGCAAGAATTGCTTGTAGCAAGATCTGATGTTCTTGCATATGAAGATATGGTTAAATTGTTGAATTACTAATGAAGTATTATTGCAGTAAAGCAACTCTCTGGCGCCGATTCGAAAAATACGTATGGCTCGATAATCGAGTAGGTGTGAAGCTTCATGTTCAGGGTCCTACCTTCGCATGCTATATAACTAGAGACGATGTCGGAGACCCTATGCTAGTCCAAGAGCTAAAGGAAATGGAAGAAATAATCTTTAAGATAAACAAATGCACCAAAGAGGAACTGGCTCTATATCTTTTAGAGGATAATAGGTTCATCAGAGAGTATGCAGAAAAGAGATTGTCAGATGACAGGTAAACAGGGATACTTCAATACAGGTATTTATAATTACCGGATCTGGCTTAAGCAGGATTGGAGTCCATACCAGCTAGCAGCTTGGTACAGGTGGAATAGGGATAACTGGAAGCTAGTCAAGATACTTTTGAAGCATAAGAATCTACCAGAATGTATTCGAAAGAAATATGTAGAATCTAATTTGTGGTACGAAAGGCTAGTAGCGATGTTAGCGAAACCAGTTAGAGCTAAATACATAAAGAGAGCTTTATCTGATCCAAATAGAATAGTGAGACAATCAGCGATCTATGGCTTTCACCAGATAGGAACTCTACAGTTATACCTGGAGTGCAGAGAACAGATACTGGAAGAGTACACATATGCTTGGCGACGCCACAGAAATAGATCACACGTAACCGCATCCATCAAGCTACTGGATGAGGGATTATTAGAGGAATATACAGAGAAAGCAGAGTACGAACAACAATGGGAAGGGTTATTGTGAGGGTTATATTAGTACTATGTTTCCTACTTAGTGGATGTGGAAACATAACAAGTCAGACTCGAGATGGTTGCGAAGTAGGATACTTAAATGCATTTAAGGATTTTAAGGACCATCATTTAATAAATACGAGAAACTTTCTTATACAAAATAATTTAAAGACGGAAAGGGCATTTAGAACTTACATTAAAGAAAAATGTAAAAAGGCAATCCCAGGATTATGAAGTATATAGTAACAGGAAGAGAAAGCTCAGGTAAGTCATCTTTCGTACAGGAAGCGAAACCTTTAGTAGCAAGAAAGAATGACATAACGCTAGTGGAAGTAAAGCTGGAATCAATCTTGCAGCATTACAGAGAAGGTGACTCTATAATTTATATTGAGACACCAGCACTACTGTGCATGTTGAGACAGAAGAAAGCTCACTTAAACCTAAATCGCCTTGAACAGGAAGATAAATTATTAAGTTATGTGACAGATCTGCCGAACTGCTTTATAATAAAGAATGACTTATCACCTGACGAATTTAAAGTAAGAATTAAACAATTAGTTAAAAGATTGTAGGGGAGAACATGAAAGCTACTTTGGAACAATTGGCTCAGCCGTACCTTATCCGAGTGATCGAGGAAGATAAAGAAGAGATCAGCAAACGCCTTGAGGAAGTCTGGAATAAGA
>CALBDR010000383.1 GCA_937927525.1 uncultured Candidatus Melainabacteria bacterium | reverse complement strand
ATAGACAGTTATCAGAAGATTTAAATCTTTCAGAAGTGGAAAAAAGAAAAATATCTAATTTTATTTGGATCAGTTTGTTTATGGGTAACGATTCTCGTTTAAAGAAAGTCTTCAATAAGGAGAAAATCAATCACGGATTGACTCTGATGAACTATGATCATGAAAATAAAGGTCTCATTTCGGTTTCAACAATTTTTACTGATAAAAAACTTTTCCCAAAAATCTCTTCAATTATAAATAAAGAGTTTAAGAAATTGAGTGAGGAAGGTTTATCTAAAGATGAATTAGATTCGATTAAAACTATCTTAGAGAATTCTTTTGAGACTTCAAAAGAAGATCCGGCAGATAATTACAGGGCCGCAATTAAGATAGCAGAACAGCTTGAAGAAGATAATTGGATCCAATTCACTGAAGAAGAGGCTTTGAAGTATCTTCAAAATGTCACTAAGGATGAGAAAAGTTTAGCTGGATTTAATGAAAAGTTGAAAGCCTTTGTTAATGCTTATCTTATACACGGTAAGCAGAAAGTCGTTGAGCAGCATAATGACACTGCTAAGCCAGGAAATGTTCGAGTGTCAGATGGAAATATGGGTGATTTGAGTCAAACTACAGAAAATCACTATCAAAGACCAGTGGCAGAGTTTAAAGAAAAACATATTCTTGCAAGGATGCCTTGGGATAAGGTTTCCTTCTCAAAATTAGATGATAAAACATACTTCGTAAATGATAAGCAAAGCAATATTGCTAGGCTTAAAGTTTACAACCCCAGTGGTCTGATGACTCTAATTGATCCAAAAACTTTAGCTAGTGGTGATAAAGAGAAAATATTAATGGAATCTTTGAGAAATGCAAAAATTGCTTCTCTAGCTTTTAAATTATTTCACATCACAGCTGGAGCTAAAGAAGAACTTAATCCTGAAAATTTATCTAAGAAGTTCAAAAAACTTGGTACTTCTTTTTCACTTGATGCTGGTTTAAAAGCGATAAGCTTCAGTCTCGTTGGTATTAAAAAGAATATCCCTGAAACACTTTCTATCTTTAAAGATTTAGTTGCTGATCCAGCTTTGCTTTCAGAAGATAGAGAAGTACAAGCTAGAGTAGAGCAGAAATTTAATGAAAGTATTGAAAAGAAAATTAGATCACTTAGTGAATTGAAAGATGACAGAGATAAAATTGTTTATAGTAAATTTCAAAATTTAATTTTTAAAGATCAACCTGAGAATCAAAGTCTTTCTGTAGATAAGGAAATAGAATTAGTTAAGAGTATTAAATTAGATGAGGTTAGAGACTTCTTTAAAAAATATATTATTTTTGATGATCAAATGAAAGTTGTTTTAAATAATTCAGCTCAAGAAGCTGGATTGAGTGGTGATGTGATTCAGGCAGAATTAAAGAAAATTAATAGTAATGATAAACGTAATGAAAAAACTCCTGAGATTCGTTCTTTGAAATCATCTGATATTCCAGTAAGTGAAACGGTATTAATGAATAATAAGCTAGATAAAGTCGGTTCTAGTATTGTAATAGGTAACCTGACAGAGGATCTGAGCAAATTGTCACCTGAAGATAGAAAATTGCTTTCTATGTCAATGGATATTCTAGGAGAAGCTGGTTTACATTCTCACCTGGCTTCTAAGTTTCGTGAAAATGGTGTTTACCACTGGAATATGAAGTTTTCTTTGCCAGATGATAGTCTAGGAACTATTCAAGTACCACAAAGAATGTTTAATGTTAGTTGTGAGTGTGAGGCTAAAGATACTGAGAAGATTCGTAAATTAATTAAAGATAGTTTGAAAGAATTTCTTGAAAAAGGTCCAGAGCAAAGTGATATCGAAAAAATACAAAATAGGCTTAAATTAGATATTGACGATTCACTAACGCCGCTATGCAGTAGAATGGGTTTCTTTGAGCTAGCTTTGTTGAAAAATAAAGCGCCAAAAAGAATACTTAATTTAGCTAATCGTTTTTATGATGCTAAAAGAGCAAAAGAGCTTTTGAAAATGGTTATCAAACCAGATAATTTTATTGAGGTTGTTGATAATCCCTTCGCTGTAGCGAATAATATTGTTCCATTTCAGAGAGAGAAAAAGCTACAAGTAGCTTAGTTAATTGAACGTTTTTGAGTGCCTAGTATTTTCACTTGTAAATCAAACAAAGCCTTTTCTGGACTGGTTTCTAGCCGAAGAACACTGTTGAAAGCTTTAGTGATTTCCCTTTTATATTCTTTTGAGAAACTGAGGTGGGGAAAGTAATAAGCATTTTCACTTTCAGCTAAATCCATGAAAACATTTACATAAGGGTGTTTATGATTTTTTAGAAATACTTTTCTCTTTTCTGGACTCAGTTTTATGGTAGGAAATTTATTCTGTTCTTTAGCTAAGTATGAAATATTGTCTTCTTTAAGTAACCAAGACATAAAATAAAGTGATTTTTCATAGTCCCGCGCTCCGCGCGGAATAGCCAAAGCATCAACAGTAAGTTCTGTTGCGTTTAGCGCTTTTACTGAAATATCAAACTGTGGTGAAAACTTTTTCACAAAACCATATTCCCAGATGCCATTAGTTTCTAATGCTACTTTACCTGAGTAGAATGGGTTGTCTGGGCTTTGATAGGCGATATTACCTTCAATGAAACCTTGGAGTTTATTTTGTGGAATTTTTTTAATGAAATTCTCTACAAGCCACTTCCAGGCTTTGATATTTTCTGGAGCATTAGCTGTGATTTGATAATCGCCATTTTCAAGTTCTTGAGCCCAAGATCCACCAAATAAATAAACGATAATTCTTCCTGTCCAAATAGGCCATGTAGGCAGTAAGCCGAATTCTTCATAGTTTGACTTCGTCATGATTTTTTCTGAGATTGCGATTAGGTTTTCCAGGTTTTCGGGTTCTTTTAAATCATACTTATTTAAAAGAGTTTTATTTATATGAAGGGCTTCTGCTGTAGGCATGAATGGAAGCGCCATTTGGCGCTGTTTTACTTTTAAAATATTTAAATAGTTTTCATAAAATTTAGATTTGTTAATTTTTAGTTCTGAAAAATCTATAGTAAGTAAAGCATTTCTTAGCGCAAAATCATTTACCATATCTCCATCGAGATGCACCAAATCTGGGGGTATCCCTGCAGTGATTGCCATTAATATTTTTTTTCGAGGTAGAGAAATGCTACGGAGTTTTACCGTAAAGCCATGATTTTCTTGGTTGAATTGATTTACTAATTTTTCTAGTGGTTTTTTTTCAGGACCAGACCAGTACTGCCAAAACTCGATTTCATCAGCTTTCTTCGACTCTTTTTTACCTAAATAATCAAGTACAAATGGTAGAGAAAGCACTATAATTATTAAGCAAGTATAAAGGACATTTCTCCTCAACATATATAAGGCTATTATAAATACAATATGGAAAGAAAAGTTGCAATAACTGGAATCGGACCTGTAACTCCAATCGGAATTGGTCTTGATAATTTTTGGAATTCCATGATTTCGGGGAAATCAGGTATCTCTGAGATTGAAGGTTTTGATGATTCTGGCTTTCAGTTACCAGTAAAGATCGGTGGTCAGATTAAAGGTTTTAATATCGCAGATTACTGGGAAGATAAGAAAAAAGTAAGATCTTTTAACAAAGATATGGATAGAGTAGCTCAGTTTGCTGTAGTTGCAGCGAAGCTTGCTATCGAAGATGCTAACGCTACTGTAGAAGAATTTGCTAAGTATGATGTCGCTCCTCATAGAATCGCGACCTTCTTAGGAACTGGTATCGGTGGAATTGGTACTACTTCAGCTGACGTTATCACTCTATACGAAAGAGGTTTAAAAGCAGTAGGTTTGAGATCTATTATTAAACTTATGCCTAATGCAGCGGCTGGTCACATCGGTATTCTGTGGGGTTACCAAGGTAGAGCGAAGTGTGATTCTACAGCCTGTGCTTCAGGTTTAGATAGTATCGTAGATGCTTACTGGCACATTAAAACAGGTCAAGCTGACGCTGTAATAGCTGGTGGTTCTGAAGCTTGTTTGAACCCACTTGCTATTTCATCTTTTTATAACATGACAGCTCTTTCTAGAAGAGATGCTGAAGCTACAGAAGCTAGTTGTCCATTTGATAAGAGACGTGATGGTTTCGTTATGAGTGAAGGTGCTACTGTTTTCGTTCTTGAAGACATGGAGCTTGCTAAGAAGCGTGGCGCTAGGATTTATGGTGAGTTAGTCGGAGCTGGTGGTAGCTGTGATGCATTCCATATTACTGCTCCATCTGAAGATGGTAGTGGTGGTGCACTTGCTATTGAATCTGCTCTTAAAACAGCAGGTATCAATGATAACCGTGAAGCGATTGATTATATTCATGCTCATGGTACTAGTACTCCACTTAATGATGCTCGTGAGACTAAAGGTATTAAGAAAGTCTTCGGTGAGCATGCTTACAAGCTTTGTGTTTCTAGTACTAAGTCTATGACTGGTCACTTGATTGGTGCTGCTGGTCCAGTAGGACTTGCTGCTTCGACTTTAGCTACAGTCCATAATAAAGTTCCTCCTACGATTAACTATAAAGAACCTGATCCAGATTGTGATTTAGACTATGTTCCTAATGAAGCTAAAGATAGAGAAGTGAACTATGCTATGGTTCAGGCTTTAGGCTTCGGTGGTCATAATACTGTAGCTATTGTGAAGAAAGCTAGCTAGTTCTAACTCTCAATAACATTGTTGATATTTTTAATATCTTTCTGTCTATCAGAGAGTTCTCTTAGTGCTTTATCGTGAGTAACACAGATAATTGTGATTTCTTTTTCTGTATCATTTTGATGGATTTCATTAATTAGGTTTCTGACTCTTTCTGCTGAGCTTATCGATCCTTCGCTTGAATCATCGTCTAAGCTTGCCGTAGGCTCATCCATAATTAAAACTAATTTTTGACCAGGTTTTCTATGGGCTACTCTCAGAGCTAATCTTGCAATACCTAGCCTTATGCTTTGACCACCAGACAAGCCATTTAAAGGCTCATCAATTCGTTCTTTTAGTTTTTCTAAGCCTAATTTATCTAAAATTGCTTCTAAAAGTGTAGTTTTACCAAAGCCAGATTCCCCTCTGATAACAAGAAATTCTCCTGGCTCAACAGTTAGACTTGCATCATTCAGTCTATGATTCTTATCAGTTACTGATTGGACCTCTATTCTTATATTTTCTAGTTTTGAAACTCCACGTTGGTTTGTTCCTGAGTTTTTAACCGAATTTAGTTGACTAATTACTTTATCTTTCTTATTAATTTTTCTTACATAGTCTGGGAATTTATTATTAACTAGATCAAGAAGAATCTTAGTATTCATTTTTGCACCCATTGAGGTATTGATGTAACTTAAGACCCCTTTGCCGTCTACTAAACCTAGTTTTTGTAGGACTCCAGCTATTCCCGGTGCGCCGAAGAAACCAGCTCTTCCGGGGATTGATGAAAGTGTGGATTTTAAGGTGCTTTGGTCGATGATCTTACTTCGAGTTTTTGCTCGATCGGAATAGAGTTGAGCAATTTCTTCAAGTGATGTATCCCCTGTTTAATAAAAAGCTAGGCAAAGTTAAAGTTTTCTAATTATTCTATTCTTAATAATATTTATATAATTATCTTATGGTTTTTGGTGGTGTTGAGATAGCGTTTTTAAATTTATTAAGAAATGGGGGTGCAGCGCACATCGTCGCAAATTCTTCTTTGAATCCAGAGAAACTTTCCTCTTCATCTAATCGAAATTTACCCATTCCTGATCAAAAACATCAAGATGAAATTTTGCTCTTCACAGGTTTGCAAAAATTACAAAATCAAGCAAGGACTGTGAAAGAAAAGATTGAGGAAACTTTGGAGAATTCACATTAATCAAAGCTTAACAAAAATTATTTATCATAACTATGTGTGATTGTTATGGAGCGTAAATGTACGATCTTGATTTAGAATTGAATAAAGGTTTAATTACTGCTGCAAAGGTGCATAAAACCATATAGCATAAGGTTTTAGAGTCTTTTTTAGAAAGATTAGGTTTAACAGATTTTGATGAAGAAACTGTCGATTCCTCATATGAGACCTTTACGGGCATTGCAGAGGAAGATGAAAATGATGATCTACATGATTATAGAGATGTTGTAAATTCTATTGAAGAAACCTTAGATTCTGCTCTAACTAATCAAAATAGTTTTGAGGTGATATCTGGTTTAGATGAGTTAAATGATTTAGTGGCTCTAAAATTTAAAGTATCGATAGTATTAGAGAGGCAGGAAAAAGAAGCTCAAATATCTAAGCTTTCTATCGAAAGAGATGCAGGTATAGCTGCAGGACAAGATACTACTGTAATTGAAGGTAAAATTGCAGATTTAGAAGCTTCTATGCAATAACTAAATTTTCACTTTCTTGTAAACAGAATCTAACTAAGAGTTCACATTCATCTGTGATATCAGATTCCTTTGCTAATTTAATACGCTTGTGAGCTGTGATTTCATCAAAGCCTAAATTTACTAAAATATTCATAACTTCTTCTTCGCATGAATAGCTGTCAGTGTCAGTGTTGTCATTTTTACTATAGTTTTGATTGAATTTGTTAAGTTTAGTATTTAATTCTAAAGCTATTCGCTGAGCAGTTTTGGTGCCGATGCCCTGAGCTTGAGAAATTAATTTCGGTTTATCATTGAGCACAGCAGAGATAAGATCATCAATATCTAAAGCTTCAAGTATGTTCATTGCTGCTTTAGGACCCACTCCTGAAACACTAAGTAAGATTTCATAAATTTCTTTACTAGCTTTATCGGCAAAGCCATAGAGTTTCATTTCTTCTTCTTTGATGATCGACTTTAAAAAAATCTTGGCTTCACTTTCTAAGCTAAGCTTGTTCATGGTTTTTAAGTTAGTGAATATTTGATATCCGATTCCATCTTTTTCTAGAATAATAATTTTATTCTGTAAGTCTTTTTCGGTGACGCTACCTTTTATATACTGATACATATGTAAGTATTGTAGCAGGGATTTTATTAAGGAGGCATTGGAAACTGCAAAGTTTACAAACTCGCAAGAACTTTATGAAGAATTGCATCGCTCTCCAGCAAAGCTTGGACTAGATGCAAAAATAACTAAGCTTAATAATAAGCTAGTCACTAGTTTAAATACTTATGTTATTCAAAAGTATA